>NZ_JBFUHM010000002.1:0-180752 GCF_056402395.1 Peribacillus sp. P4_B1 | reverse complement strand
CAATGAATCCAGGGAAGCGGTAATACACAAGCATGAAGATGAAAACAAGTGCAATTCCGATAATCCCTGCAAAAACAGTATCATGCAGTGCACCTGCACCAAATTGGGCACCTACAGATGTGGAGTACTTTTCCTTTAGATCAACAGGCAGGGCACCTGCATCCAGAAGGGCTGCAAGCTCTTTCGCTTCTTCCACCGTAAATTGACCGGTGATATATACCTTCTTCGTATTAAAAACTTCACTGACAGCTGGAGCGGATATCATATTGTCCTGTGAAGCCGCATCTTTAAAGGAGTCTTTTCCTTTCTCGAAATCCAACCAGATTGCGAGTACATTTGTCGGACGTTGCATCGTGGAAATTTTTTGAGTGATTTCTTTAAACTTATCCACATCTTTCAATGTGACTTCAACAACCGGTTTATTATCTTGGAACGTTTGTTTCGCGCCGCCTTCTTTCAGGTCAGCACCGGTCATCATTTCCTTATCGTTGTAATCACGGAAGGATAATTTGGCTTGGGTCGAAAGGATTTCCCGAGCTTTATTTTGGTCTTTAACCCCTGCCAATTGAACACGGATCCTGTCCTTCCCTTCAATTTGAATGCTAGGTTCATTGACACCTAATACATTGACACGCCTCTCAAGGGAGCTCACTGTAGCTTTCAGAACATCCGGAGTAATCTTTCCCCCAGACAGCGGTTTTACTTGATATAACACTTCAAAACCGCCTTGAAGATCAAGACCCAGCTTGATATCCTTTAGGATTCCTTTTGAAGTCGTTCCCATCGCTGCGAAAATCAAAAGTACGATTAGAAAAAACGCAACGATCCTGCTTCTTTTTACCATTATGTAGTAGGCCCCTTTCTATAATACGCCTGTTCCTGAAGTTTTAATAAAACTGACATTTTTTTATAATAAATGCATCCCTTTTGCTTCTTGAGAAAAAAGACATAGCTTCCCATAATTTTCCCAAAAAAGGCATAACCATATCTATTATGAGTCATATACAAACCGCTGTCAATTTAAGTATATCTTTGCTTTATTCCTTCAAAAGATCCTTCAGCTCATCTTCAGAAATCGGCTCAAAAAGGTTTGGTGATTTATAGGCTTCAACCATTTGGAAGGTCATGAACTGGTTGCTCGAAAAAGTCACGATGTCGGCTACGAGTTCGTGAATGTGAATGTTTTCCTGCGGACGCTTCCATTTATTTTTGGTTAAGGTTCCCCATATATCTTCCTCTGTTACGGCATTCAATCCAACCATTTGGAATTCCTCACGCTTGCTTTTCAAAAATGGACGTACCTTTACATAATACCTTTGATAGGGATGATTCTTTTTCGTCATCACTTTGCCTCCAGTAAAAATGATTCTCATATGAATGCGCATTTTCTTAGAAGGAAATCCGATCATTTGTAAGAACGCAAACACTTTTGTCATGCTTTGTCCAAGTACAAGCATATAGATAATTGTATAGCATAACCGCTTTTTTGAGAAGGCAGGGAGGGAGTTCAATGTCCAAGTTTTTAAAAGGGACGCTGATTTTATTAATCGCAAGCCTGATTACAAGGGTTCTTGGGTTCATTAACCGCATTGTCATCGCCCGCTTCATCGGCGAAGAAGGCGTTGGTTTATATATGATGGCTTTACCGACCCTATTTCTCGTCGTGAACATTACCCAGTTAGGCCTGCCTATCGCCATTTCCAAATTCGTCGCTGAGGCCAATGCCAAAGGTGATGAACGGAAAATCAAGAAAATCCTTGTCGTCTCTTTGGCCTGCACCTTTACTCTATCGATGATTTTCACTCCTGCAATGCTGCTTTTCGCGCCGGTTCTCTCAGAATACCTATTCACTGACGATCGGACGGTGTGGCCGCTCATGGCAATCGCTCCTATCGTACCGATCATCGCCATTTCATCCGTACTGCGCGGTTATTTCCAAGGGAAGCAAAATATGAAGCCCTTCGCTTTCTCACAAGTCATCGAACAGGTGGCACGAATCACATTCATAGCCGTCCTGACGAAGGCCTTTTTGCCATATGGAATCGAATACGCTGCAGCCGGGGCGATGTTCGCTTCAATTATCGGAGAACTTGTTTCACTCATCTACTTATTGACTAGCTTTAAATTAAAGAAACATTTTAAGTTCCGGAAAGGATTTATCAAGAATGTCAAATCAGGAAAAGGAACGTTCACCGAATTGATGGGGATTGCCCTTCCTACTACCGGAAGCAGGATGATTGGATCAGTTTCGTGGTTTTTTGAACCGATAGTGGTTGCCCAGAGTTTGGCAATCGCCGGTGTCACCGCGGCAGCAGCCACCAGCCAATACGGGGAATTGACAGGGTACGCACTGCCTTTACTCATGCTTCCTTCTTTCGTTACGTCATCATTGGCGACAGCACTTGTCCCCGCAGTGAGCGAAGCCCGTACGACCGGAAACTTTCTACTCGTTGAGCACAGGCTTCAACAGTCCCTGAAAATCACCTTTATCACAGGCTGTTTAGCTGTCGTCATTCTGTTCATTTTTGCCGAACCTATTTTACAAGTCATGTATGGCTCTTCCCATGCTGCTGTTTTCATTAAATTCCTGGCACCTTTTTTTATCCTTTATTATTTTCAGTACCCGCTACAGTCCATGCTTCAAGCACTGGATTTAGCAAAAGCCGCAATGTTCAACAGTCTGGCTGGGAACATCCTTAAAATCGGTGTGATTTGGCTGCTGGCGTCGAAGGAAAGCTTCGGGATCATGGGAGCCGCAATCGGGATAGCCGTCGGTTCGATGCTCGTTACTTTTCTGCACTTTTCAACCGTGCTTAAGGTCGTCCCTTTCACGCTTCATTTCCGGAGCTATATGTCAGCTTTGGTCCTTGCCTTAATTTCAGGCTGGGGCGGTTATTATCTTTATAAAGTCCCGCTCTCCTCACAGCCTCTTGGCGGACGGCTTTTGCTGTCCGTGACGGTCGTGATCCTGCTGTTCACATTTTCCCTCCTCATGACAGGCAGCATAAAAAAAGCGGATTTGATCAGGATTCCTGTAGTGGGCGGCTTTTTATCAAAGTTTGCTTGGAAATAAATTGAACCGAAGCATTTAACGGCTTCGGTCATTTCTTCGTTTCATTCTTATCGATGTAAAATTGGCCATCTATGTATCCGCAAATCGAAATCTCTTTAATATTCGTTTCTCCCATTTTTTTCAACTGGTACCGGAGCCAAAAATGATTTTTGCCAATTTTATCGAGATTAGCCTCCTGAATCTCGCCGTCGATTATAAGTGGGTAGGGAGTTTCTACACTTTCCGACCTTTCTTCCTGCGTATTTTTAATCACCGAGAGCTTCCCTGAAGTTTCAAGGATGGCAAATTTAACAACATTTAAATCATTAATTCCTTGTTCACGAAGCTGGGTCAATAAGTCATCAAAATTATATCGTTGTTTACGCATCGCCTTTTCATCTATTTTCCCCTGATTGATAATGATCTGCGGCTTACCGTCCATGAAATTGCGAAACCTGACACTTTTCAATGAGATCAATGCCAATGTCATTTGGAGGCCCGCGAGGACAAACATTGGGATAGTCTGTCGAACAAACGGTTTTTCCAAATCTTCAAAGGATAGCACGGCAATGTCCCCTATCATGATGGATACCACTAAATCAAGAACGCTAAGTTCCCCTACTTCCCGCTTACCCATCATTCGAAAAAGGAACCAGATGACTAGATAGATCACTGTTGTTCTAAAAATAATAGCCAGATAGGTTTCCACTTCATTTAACACATCCTTCATCCATAGCATGGCTTGGGGACTGAAAAATTACTCCATATTCTTTTCTAATTTTATGGGAAGCTTCTGTAAACCTGGTCTAAAGGTTCCATACCGGGAATATGCTTGTACTAACACATAAACAGGCTAAAACGTAACAGCCTTTTAAAAAGGAGGAATACCCATCGAAACTAAAAAAATGAGTGTCGCCGTAATTTATGGCGTAGGCTCCATCTTTGCCATAGCGATGATTGCAAGTTTAATCGTTTCCATCCTTCTTCGTTTTACTTCACTGACGGAATCATCCCTGACATACGTGATCATGATCGTGTCCTTTTTATCGCTGTTCATTGGTGGATTCATTTCAGGAGGCAAAGGGAAAAAGCAAGGACTATTCTTAGGCGGAAGTACTGGGCTGCTTTATCTGTTGGTCGTGTTCCTTTTTCAATATTTAGGTCACGATGCACTCTTCACCATCAAGCAATGGATCTACTACGGCTGTTTTGTCATTACGGCCATGATGGGTGGCGTGCTTGGGGTCAACATGAGCTCCGAATCACGCACCAATTAAAAAAACACAGCAAAAAAACCGGGCACATGGCCCGGTTTTCGTTTGTCTTATAATGTTGCTTCTTTATTTGGTGCGCTTTCCGTAATTTCACGGATTGAAGCACGGTCGAAAGTCAGTTTTGTACCGTCTGGTGATTTAATGACGATTTTCAATTCATCGATCGAATCGATTGTTCCGTGCATGCCGCCGATAGTAGCAACTTTATCACCTTTTTTCAAGCTAGTTTGCATGCTTTGCGTAGCCTTTTGGCGTTTTTGCTGCGGACGGATCAATAAGAAATAGAACAATACGAACATTAAGATCAACGGAAGTATTTGTGTTAAAGAACCCATTTGTAAATTCACTCCTTTCGTTCATTAAAATATTTATGGAATTAGAAGTTTCTCGCATTTGGTTCGTTGAAACCATATTGCTCAAAAAACTCTTCCCTAAAGTCTCCAAGACGATCTTCTCGAATAGCTTGTCTGACCTGTTCCATTAAGTTTAACAGAAAATGAAGGTTATGGTAAGTCGTAAGACGAATTCCGAAGGTTTCTTCACATTTAATCAAATGGCGGATATATGCCCGGCTATAATTCTTGCAAACATGGCAATCGCAATTTTCATCGATTGGACCAAAATCGCGTGCATATTTCGCATTTTTCACAACCAGTCGCCCATTGCTCGTCATCAGCGTACCATTACGCGCAATTCGCGTCGGCAGTACACAGTCAAACATATCGACACCGCGGATTGCACCATCGATCAATGAGTCCGGCGAACCTACCCCCATCAAGTAACGCGGTTTGTTAGTTGGCAGCAGCGGACTTGTAAACTCAAGAACGCGGTTCATGATATCCTTCGGTTCCCCTACGGATAGTCCTCCAATAGCATAACCCGGAAAATCAAGGGAGACAAGGTCTTTTGCACTTTGTTTACGAAGGTTTTCAAACTCCCCGCCTTGAACGATCCCGAACAGTCCTTGGTCATTTGGGCGCTCATGGGCATTCAAACAGCGTTCCGCCCAGCGTGATGTCCGTTCAACCGATTTCCTCATATACTCTTCGGTTGCCGGAAATGGCGGACATTCATCGAATGCCATCATAATATCGGAGCCTAGCGCGTTTTGGATTTCCATCGCTTTTTCTGGGGATAAAAATAATTTATCACCATTCAGATGGTTCCTGAAATGTACGCCCTCTTCTTCAATTTTGCGGAATTCGCTCAAACTGAAGACTTGAAAGCCGCCTGAATCCGTCAGAATCGCCCGATCCCAGTTCATGAACTTATGCAATCCGCCAGCTTCCTTGATGATTTCATGCCCCGGGCGGAGCCATAAGTGGTACGTATTGCTCAGGATGATGCCTGCCCCCATTTGTTTCAAATCTTCCGGGGACATCGTTTTGACAGTAGCCATCGTTCCAACCGGCATGAATGCCGGCGTTTCAAAAGAACCATGCGGCGTATGAACCCGGCCTAGCCGTGCCCCTGTCTGTTTACATGTTTTGATTAACTCATATCGTATTGCAGTCAACGCAATAACTCCCTTCAAGAGCTTCTCACTCTTTATTACTTAATTAACATTGCATCTCCAAAACTAAAGAACCTGTATTTTTCTTCAACGGCCGTTTTATAGGCATGAAGGATATGCTCCCTGCCTGCAAGTGCAGAAATAAGCATGATTAAAGTAGATTTCGGTAAATGGAAGTTCGTTATCATCGCATCGATCCCTTTGAACTCATAACCCGGATAAATGAAGATGCTCGTCCAGCCATTCTCTTCCTTGAAAACCCCATCATTACGGGACGCAATCGTTTCTAATGTCCTTGTTGACGTAGTGCCGACCGTTATGATTTTCCCGCCTTTTTCTTTCACATCATTCAGTAATCTGGCTGTGCCTTCAGTCATTTGATAAAACTCTGAATGCATTTCGTGGCTGTCAATATCATCCACACTGACAGGACGGAACGTACCAAGCCCAACATGTAGCGTAATGAAAGCGATGTGGACACCCATCCCTTTAAGTTTCCCGAGCAAATCCTCGGTAAAGTGCAGGCCTGCCGTAGGTGCCGCTGCAGATCCCCGTTCACGCGCATATACCGTTTGATAACGGTCCTGATCGTCGAGTTGTTCCTTGATATATGGAGGTAAAGGCATTTCGCCAAGCTTCTCTAGTATTTCATAAAATATGCCTTCATATTTAAATTCAAGGATTCGGCCGCCATGCTCAAGTACACCTGTACAGACGGCACTTAGTTTACCATCGCCAAAAATGATTGTCGAGCCTACTTTAATCCGTTTGGCTGGCTTCACGAGCGTTTCCCATACATCATCATGCTCTTGCTTAAGCAGCAATACTTCAACCTTTGCACCCGTTTCTTCTTTACTGCCGTATAGCCGGGCCGGCAGCACCTTCGTATCATTCAACACCAGGCAATCTCCCGGTTTGATATATTCCGTGATATGGCTGAATACATCATGCTGGAGCCTACCGGTTTCTTTGTCCAACACCATCAATCTACTTGCTTCCCTATCCTCCAAAGGAACTTGTGCAATCAATTCCTCCGGTAAATGAAAATCAAACATTTCCAATTTCATCTGTTCCACTTCCTAACCTGTCTATCAAGCTGTAATCATTATTTAAAACGGCCGATCAAATAAAAAATGGCGGACAACACCACACTGACGATGATTGATGTAACGATAGGAAAGTAAAAAGTCGTATTCCCCTTTTTCAAAAAAATATCTCCCGGCAGCCTGCCGAGATGGATATATTTCATCGCAAAACCAATCACGAATATAATCACACCCAGTATCATTACCATTTTTGGTATATTCATCATTCAGGCATCTCCATTCCGAAATGCTCATAAACCAGCTGTGTTGCCATCCGGCCTCTTGGAGTCCGCTGAAGAAAACCGACTTGTAACAGATATGGTTCGTACACGTCTTCGATCGTATGTGCCTCTTCGCCAATCGTTGCAGCAATCGTTTCCAGACCCACGGGCCCGCCACGGAATTTTTCAATGATCCCTTTAAGTAATTTATGGTCAATATGATCGAGTCCTAAACGGTCGACCTGCATTAATTCAAGCGCATAATCGGCAAGTTCGGCAGTTATCGTACCATCACCGCGTACCTGGGCAAAATCCCTGACCCTCCGTAACAGCCGATTAGCAATTCTCGGGGTGCCCCTTGACCTTCTTGCAAGCTCTGCAGCTGCCTGATCATTCATTTCCGTATCCATGATTCTTGCTGTACGGATGATGATATCAGCCAAATGGTTTTCCGTATAATATTCAAGACGGCTTAAAACGCCAAAACGGTCCCTGAGCGGTGCAGATAGTGACCCTGCACGTGTCGTGGCCCCTACGAGGGTGAACGGAGGCAAGTCGATTCTGATCGAACGGGCTTCCGGCCCCTTACCGACTACAATATCCAGACAGAAGTCCTCCATAGCCGGGTATAGCACTTCTTCGACAACACGAGGAAGACGGTGAATCTCATCAATGAATAACACATCACCAGGCTCAAGTGCACTCAAAATGGCCGCCAGATCTCCCGGCCGCTCAATGGCGGGACCGGAAGTCGTGCGGATATTGACACCCATTTCATTGGCGATGATGACAGCTAGCGTCGTCTTCCCAAGTCCGGGCGGTCCATATAAAAGTACATGATCAAGCGTTTCTTCCCTCATCCTTGCCGCTTCGATGTATACGCTCAAATTCGCTTTCACTTTATCCTGTCCAATATATTGCTTTAAGTTTTGCGGCCGCAGGCTTTGTTCAAAGGATAGTTCGTTCAGACCGGCTTCCTGATTGAATATTCTCTCCTCCATTGCGCCACTCCTTATCTTAACATCATTTGCAATGCTTTCTTAATGTATTGCTCGGTCGTCATATCTTCCGTCTGCAACTTCTTAGCAACCTTTTGGATTTCCTTTTCAGAATAACCAAGAGCCTTTAAAGCAAGAATGGCTTCATCCAACGCTTCCGTATAACCATTGGGACTGAGTGCGGCCGTGACGCCTTCGTTAAACAAGCTTGGAAAGGCATCCGGAATAATGTTCTCAAGTTTCCCTTTTAAATCCAGAATCATTTGCCGTGCCGTTTTCTTGCCGACTCCCGGGAATTTCACCAAAAACGATTCATCTTCACTTTCGATCGCCTGCACCACCTGATCAACTTGTCCTGATGCTAATATGGCTAGAGCACCCTTCGGTCCGATTCCGGTTACATTCAATAATTTTGTGAATAATGCCTTTTCTTGCCTAGTCTGAAATCCGTAAAATGCAGCCATATCCTCGCGCACATAATGATATAAAAAAACTTGGATTTCTTTCTGGTATTGGGCGGAAAAAATAAAAGGATTCGGCGTCATCACTTGATATCCGATTCCCCCATTTTCCACAACTATGTATTCAGGTCCAATATAATCGACCTTGCCTTTTATATAATCATACAAATTAATTCTCTCCCTGATTTTGCTGTACCTCTCATTTTATCATAAAAAAGAAGGGTTGTTCATTAAAAGTTATTTAGTAGTCGGCAAAGACTTTTCCAATGGACGCTATCCCGTTTTATCGCATTTGGGGTTTACGGTTTTCTGGAGAAAAACAAAGAGGATGGGTGTCATCCCATCCTAGTTTACCGAATATGGCTCATATTCTTTAATGAGCTGTTTATATTGGTCTTTATTCATGATCGGTATCCCTTTTTGCAGTTCCTCCTGCTTGTATACTTCAAGTTTACCAACGTCTATTTGGTAAAAAGTATGAATGATCTTGGCGTGCTCAGGCCTTCCGATAAAAATGGATAACGTACCATCTTCCCTCATCCCAAGATAACCATTCGCTTTTAAAAGCGGAGATATGTCATTTTCAATTTTCTTAAGGACAATATGTTCTTCATTTTGATCGACTACTTTCCACCCTTGATATTTTGACCAAAAGTCTTCCATCGACCAAATTGTTTCTGTCAATTTCTCCTCACTTAACTCGCCATCCAGATACATACGCTGAAGGATGACTTTCCTTTCAATTGGTTCATTTTCCTTCTGCACAGGTCCTTCGGCATAAACGGTTAAACAAAATGGCAGTATGAAAAGTATCATGAAAAATTGGATCCTTAGTTGATTAATCAATATTCTCACCTCTTAAGGCGTTTACTTTTTAAGTAGTTTGACCCAAATAAGGATTATTAACCAGAAAAAATCTAAAAGGGCTGACCATGGAATCGGGGTCAGCCCTGTAATTATTTTAAGTGATCTTGATGAATGTTAAGATTCTCGAACATGTCATTGGCATCCAGAATGACCATTTCCCTCGTATCGCCATCACGAAGATTGTTATCAAGTGTCATCGACCTATAATAGACACCTTGATCGGTTGTGACGTATAGGTTCCGGCCATTTGAAAGCGGTCCGATTTCATTCTTGACTTTTTCTTTGACATTTTTTGCTTGGCTGTAGTCATTAAGCAGCAAGGCAACCAGCATTTCGTCTTTCATGATGATTGTTCTGGCATCGATAACAGGGTCCACTCCATTGGCGATTCCATTAGCTTTGTCGGCTAACGTGCCTTCATAAGAATTATAATAGGATGATCGGGCCCTCAGCGGTTTACTTTCATGGCCATGGTAATTACGATCCCGCGTACTGTATGCATCATCTTTATCGTAAAGGCCTTGCCCCATATTCCGATAATTGATGTTTCGTACCAATACATCTTTTTCAGTTGTATGGTACCCTGTTTCATTCGTTATATTTTCGTTTTTCGCTGTATCATTATTAGCGCATCCAACCAAACTGACAGCGGCTAATACCGTATAAAGTGGCAGTGTCCATTTTATTTTCTGMAAAATAACCCTCCCATTGCAATAGAATGAGCTATATTCCGCTCATAATTAGCATGGGTGTCTAACGATGAATGTACTCTGTAAGTTACGGCCAAAAGCGCGTTTTATTTCCTCTTTAGGGAAGAAATCTTCTTCTCCAATTTTTCATTCATCTCAATCCGCTCCGAAAAACCTTCCACAGTCATTTTCCAGACCGAATGAAGCTGAGAAGAACTTTTATTAAGACGATTCCATTCACGGAAAATATCCGTAGGATAAGTTAAAGCATATAAAAAGGCCAGGTCAGACTGATAGCTTTGCAATTGCGGCACTTCCCACAACTTGGTGGCCGCATCTTCCAAATGAGGTGAAATTCGATTTGCATACTGTAAATAATCAATGCATCTTGGAGCACTTGACATTAGATCAAAATCGATTAAGGTTAAAGTGCCGTCTTCTCTCCGCAAGAAATTATGGTGGGCACAATCACCATGAATGATGACTTTCTTTTCCTTACTCCATAAAGACTGGTTCTTATCAAAACCCTCTAATGCCCACTCCCCCCATCTAATCCATTCTTTAATAATATCTTCGGAAACATATTGGCGAACATAAGAAAAGTTATTTTTAAATAGTGATAAACGCTCTTTCCATTTTTTTGATTGATCAAAAACAGGCGCATTAATGGAGAGATGTTCAGAAACATCATGGAAGCTTTCCAGTAACTGAATTCCCTCTAAACGGTCCTTATGATTGGAAAATCGGAATTTTTTCTTACTCGGCGGAAAATAGTCCATACTGCCATACCATTTCCCTTTGAATTGAAAGGGCATTAAATTCTGATGAATATAATACGTTTGATGGAAACCCTTTTGTTTTAATAAAGAAGTCAATTCTCTTTGCCGATCCCATTTTTCAAAACTGCTGAATCCTTTAAGGATTATTGGATGACCCTTTTCAAAAGTTATTAAATAGACACTGCTTTGAAGATGGTGGACTTTCTTTGGCTTACGATTTATATAAGAGAGGAGACGAGTGTTAAAAACACTGTCTCCTTGATAATTAGTAGTCATCGCTTTCATCTACATATGTTGGTATCCCAAATGTTTCAGGAGCACGAACGCCACCGAATTGGCCAGGCTGTCCTCCCATTTGTCCAGGCAACATAGCTTCAGGCTGCCCCCGCATCATGCCCGGCTGACCACCAAATTGACCCGGCATCATCATCTCTAGCTGACTTCCCGGCTGACCTCCACCTTGACCTCCCATCATCCCTGGTTGGCTTCCTGGCTGGCCTCCACCTTGACCTCCCATCATCCCTGGTTGACCTCCTTGGAAGCCTCCCATCATTCCTGRTTGRCCTCCTGGATGGCCTCCCATCATTCCTGGTTGGCCTCCTTGGAAGCCTCCCATCATTCCTGATTGACCTCCTGGATGGCCTCCCATCATTCCTGGTTGGCCTCCTGGATGGCCTCCCATCATTCCTGGTTGGCCTCCTGGATGGCCTCCCATCATTCCTGGTTGGCCTCCTGGATGGCCTCCCATCATTCCTGGTTGGCCTCCTGGATGACCTCCCATCATTCCTGGTTGGCCTCCTGGATGGCCTCCCATCATTCCTGGTTGGCCTCCTGGATGGCCTCCCATCATTCCTGGTTGGCCTCCTGGATGGCCTCCCATCATCCCTGTATGGCTTCCTTGATGGCCTCCCATCATCCCTGTATGGCTTCCTTGATGGCCTTCCGTCATCCCTGTATGGCTTCCTTGATGGCCTCCCGTCATCCCTGTATGGCTTCCTTGATGGCCTCCCGTCATGCCTGAATGGCTTCCTTGATGGCCTCCCGTCATCCCTGAATGGCTTCCTTGATGACTTCCCATCATGCTTGGATGGCTTCCTTGATGACCTTCCATCATGCCTGAGTGGCTTCCTTGATGACTTCCCATCATGCTTGGATGGCTTCCATGATGACCTTCCATCATGCCTGAGTGGCTTCCTTGATGACTTCCCATCATGCTTGGATGGCTTCCATGATGACCTTCCATCATCCCTGAATGGCTTCCTTGATGACCTTCCATCATCCCTGAATGGCTTCCTTGATGACCTCCCATCATGCCTGAATGGCTTCCATGATGACCTTCCATCATGCCTGAGTGGCTTCCTTGATGACCTCCCATCATGCCTGAGTGGCTTCCTTGATGACCTTCCATCATCCCTGAATGGCCTCCTTGATGACCTTCCATCATCCCTGAGTGGCCTCCTTGATGACTTCCCATCACCCCTGAGTGGCTTCCTTGATGACCTTCCATCATGCCTGAGTGGCTTCCTTGATGACCTCCCATCATGCCTGAGTGGCTTCCTTGATGACCTCCCATCATCCATGGTTGACCTCCACCTTGGCCACCTATCATCATACCTGGATAGCTTCCACTTTGACCGCCCATCATCATGCCTGGATCACTTCCACTTTGACCGCCTATCACCATACTTGGATCGCCTCCACTTTGACCGCCCATCATCATACTTGGATCGCCTCCACTTTGACCGCCCATCATCATGCCTGGATCGCTACCACTTTGACCGCCATATTGTTGGACTTGAGCCGATTCTTCTGACTCCGCTTCATATTGATGCTGCATCTCTATTTTTTTGTTTCCTTGATACTGCCCTTTCACATCCGGCCCATAAGTTCCTAGTACCCCCTTATTACAGCCGCAATCTTCCTCTTCTTCACCGGCTGTCTGGGTATACTGCTGAGGAAAGTTATGGTGATCATTTGAAGAAGACGATTCCATTGATGACCCATACTCTTGTTGCATATATGAACCTGCTACTTGAGCTTGTTGATTCATCCCCCCATAAAAATGATGCGGAACCGGTGCTGAGGCTTGATATGGATAATGTTGCTGGCCTGCTGGATTCATACTTGCCCCTTGAACGAATCCTTGCCCCATCGTTTGCATGTCAGGAGATCCTCCCCAAACATCAGAACTTTCTTCCATCATTTGATAACCTTGTGGAGCCGCCTGGTACCCTTGAGCACCTTGATATGGGGCTTGCATCCCTTGCATCTGCATATACGCCCATGGAGGCGGCTGAATACAATAACCGCTTCCAGGCATGATTGGAGTTACTGGAATACAATCATCCACCGGCTCACAATATTCCTGTTCTGGCTGGACAGCAGGCTTTTTCTTCTTCTTTTTAGTGACTGCCTGCACTTCTTTTTTCTTTGGTAAAGGTGGTGGTGCAGGAGGCTTCTGTACACTCATATTGGTCATGTTGACCATATAATAATTATTGATATCGATTTCCGGAATCACTGGCATCGGTACTGGTACTTCTTTTGGAACGATTATTTGCTTCTCTTTAATGATTGGCTTTGGCTGAACGATCTGTTGCTCTTTCTTAGCTGGCTGAACGATCTGCTGCTCCTTCTTAGCTGGCTGTTGAAAGATTTTCTGCTCTTTTACTGGTTTTTGAACGATTGGTTGTTCTTTAACCGGCTGTTGAAATTTCGGCTGTTCTTTTACTGGATGTTTTTGCATAATTTGCTGCTCTTTCATAGGTGCAGGCTGTGCCTGATACGGTTGAATTTGGGATTCTTTCATTCCCTGTTGAATATTCACGTTTGGTTTAACCGTTTCTTTTATTACAGCTCCGGATGTCCCTGGTATTTTAATTTTCATTCCGGGCATCATCATGTCCGGGTTGCTCAATTGCGTGTTAACTTTTTTAAGTTCTTCAAAACTGACGCCATATTTTTTGGCGAGCTTCCAAAGCGTATCGCCTTTTTGGACTATATGAATTTTCACGCTGTTAACCCCTCCTGTGCATATGTCCATATATTCTATGATGCAGTGGGTGAATTGCTATTATTTTTATCATGAAAACTTATGCGTGAAAAAGGACTTTTATGATTGGAACCAATGATTTAGACACATGAAAGGTACTTTTTTGAAGAAGAAAAAATCGATATGGCATCCCGGAAAAAGGATATTCTTCTCTCTTAGGACCTGCCTTATTAATAGGATCGATAATTAGAAAGGAACCATTGCACTCATCCTAAAAAAAGGATTCGTCAGGAATCCATCATGAAAGAAACGCTTCCTTCAACCCGTCTAAACTAAAGGGGAATCCTGGTATAATAAGCTAAATGACCTAAAGCTGTGGGTCCAGGTAACTTTTCTTACATTCTGGGAGGAATATTAGTGGAAGAAAGGGTAGCTCGAACGTGGAGGACAAAAGAGGTAAAGATATGGCCGGAATCGGTTTGGCAATCATCTTGTTCGTGATGCTCCTGGCGGTAATCCAAGCGAATTGCTAGGCAGCTTGAATTCCACAGATTTGGCTATACTTCTATTTAAAAACCAAAAAGAATGTTGGCAAAAGGAGTTTTATCTAAATGGTAAAACAAATTTGACTGAGATGGAAGATGCGAGACTGCTGGGAAAAGTGCGTCCAAGGAAGTCCTCACAGGCGCAAAGAGTGCCCAGGTCGGACCGTCCGCGGAAAGCGAGTGCCCTACGTTCCAATCAACGTTCAAATTTTACAAACCCACAAAAAAAAACTGTAGACACACTCAATTATTTATCGAGTGTGTCTACAGTCTGAGGGGGGCTTCTGCCCTCCCTTTCTTATGTTATGAAAAGCCTTTTTCAATTTTATTATTGAAAGGATTAACTTAAACCCGTTCCAACATTCTGTTTAAAGCTAGTATGGCATTATCCGCAATGCCCTTCTCGACTTTTATCGGATTAATGACAATACCTTCTTCAATTGATTCAAGCGCCCAAAGCAAGTGAGGCAAATCAATCCGGTTCATCGTAAGGCATGGACACATATTCGGATTTAACGAGATGATGTTCTTGTCAGGGTTATTGGCGATAAGCCGTTTAACAAGATTCATTTCCGTGCCGATTGCCCAAGAACTACCTGGTTCGGCCTTTTCTATCATATTAATGATGTACGATGTCGAACCCGCATAATCCGACAGGGCGACTACCTCACGGCGACATTCGGGATGAACGATGATATTCATTTCCGGCTGCTCCGCTCGAAGCGTTTCAATATTCGCCGTCGTGAAATTTTCATGGACCGAACAATGCCCTTTCCAAAGAAGTACCTTCAGATCTTCGAGTTCCCCTTCATAAATCAATTCGTCCTTATGAGGATCCCAGACAGCCATTTCATTTAATGGAATGCCAAGGTCAAAGGCTGTATTCCTCCCAAGATGCTGATCGGGAAGAAACAGGATCCGTTCTTTTTGCGAGAGGGCCCACGATACCATCCCTTGTGCATTTGAAGAAGTCACCGTCGCCCCGCCATTTTTCCCTACAAAAGCTTTGATGGCCGCAGTCGAATTAACATAAGTGAGCGGAAGGATCGTATCGCCAAATAATTCCTGAAGCTTTGTCCAGGCCCGTTCCGTTTGTTCAATATCCGCCATATCTGCCATTGAACAGCCTGCACGCATGTCAGGAAGGATGACCGTCTGCCCTTCTTCAGTCAAAATATCGGCAGTTTCAGCCATGAAATGTACGCCACAAAACACGATATAATCCGCTTCGCGATTTTCGGCGGAAAGCTGTGCCAACTGAAGTGAATCTCCCGTTACATCCGAAAATTGAATGACTTCCTCCCGTTGATAATGATGACCTGGGATATAAAGCCGCTTTCCCATTCGGTTCTTAATGTCATGGACCCGTTTTTCCATATCTTCCATTGTCATCGTCTTATATTTTTCAGGCAATACATTCCCTGCCGTACTAGCCATCTCCAATATGTTCATTTCAATATCCCCTCACGTTCTTTGACCTTAGCGCTAATATCAAGTGCCCTGACACTGTGAGTCAGACTGCCCAATGAAATATAGTCAACCCCTGTTTCCCGATATGAGGCTAGATTGTCTAAATGAATACCTCCGGAAGCTTCAGTTATGATGTGGGCAGGAACCAATTTGATCAGTTGCTTAATTTCTTCGGGGCTCCGGTTATCGAACATGATGATATCAGCACCGGCTTCCACTGCTTCAAGCACCTGTTCGATTGATTCCGTTTCCACTTCCACTTTAGTGGTATGTCCCAGTTTGGATTTTACCGTTTGAACCGCCTTCGTTATGGACCCAGCGAAAGAAATATGATTATCCTTTATCATGACGGCATCAAACAGGCCATATCGGTGATTGAATGCCCCGCCTGAACGGACCGCATATTTTTCAAGCATCCGCAGGCCAGGTGTAGTTTTCCTCGTATCACAAGCCCTCGTCTTCGTCCCCGCTAAAATGTTGGTAGCTTTATGAGCCTGTGTCGCTATGGCGGACATACGCTGCACTAAATTCAAAACCACCCGTTCCCCTTTTAAAAGAGAAGCCATATCGCCGGTCATTCTTGCAAGTTGATGTCCTGGTTCAAAAACTTCGCCATCATGAACAAAAAGGGAAACCTCGATTTGCTCATCCAACAATGCAAACCCTGTCTTGATGACGTCACTTCCACTAAAAACTCCGCCTTCTTTTGCAATGAATGTCAAAGTCCCTTGTTCACCTTGATCAAAAATCGTATCACTCGTTACGTCGCATTCACCTATATCTTCCATTAAAAATTGTTGCAGCATCTGCTTAAGCTTCAATATATTCATATAGTCGCCTCCCTTTTACCCGGTTTTTCACATCTGTGCAAGCAAGGATAACCGAATTTTCAAGCCATTGGGAGTCATCTTCGCTTGGATAGTCACTGCGGAAATGACCGCCCCTGCTTTCCGTTCTGGTCAGTGCGGATTCGGCAATCAGCCATGCCACGATTGTGGCATTGATATTCGTTATCTCTTTTATTGATAATCCCGTTACTTCCATATGCAGCAATTTTTCGATATTGAATGTCTCAAGATAATCCTTCAGTCGAGTTAAACCTGCTTCATTTCGAACGATTCCTGCTTCGTTCATTAATTTTTCCTGCAATGTCGCGAGATCAGGTAAAATGGTAAAATGGCAGGAACCTTTGGACTGCTCTTTTTCTTCCGGTATCGACCTTGCTGGCATATTTGCTAGCAACTGACCAAGCGCATTTCCAAAAACCAGCCCTTCGAGTAGGGAGTTGCTGGCCAATCGGTTCGCCCCATGTACACCAGTGCATGCCACTTCACCAACTGCATACAAAGAAGGGACAGAGGTTCTCCCCCATTCGTCGACTTCAATCCCCCCCATCAGGAAATGGTTTCCAGGCGCTACAGGGATTTTCCCGAATTTAAGGTCCAGCCCGCTTTTTTCACATAATGAGCTCACTGTCGGAAAACGCTTCTTAAAATCCTTAATCATTGAAATATCCAAAAATACCTTTTCTCCGCGCTGTAAATAAGAAAAAATCGTCTGTGCCACAATATGCCTTGGAGCCAGATCTTTCATGGCATGGACATCCTCCATGATCGGTCTTCCCATTTCAGTCACTAACCTTGCACCATCCCCGCGGACCGCTTCTGAAACCAGCCCTTGCGCTTTACCATTTATAAAAAGCAGGGTCGGATGAAACTGTATGAATTCCATGTCACGAACTTTTGCCCCGGCCTTGAATGCAAGTGCGATTCCATCTCCTGAAACCGTTTGTGAATTTGAAGTGAAATGGTATAGGGAACCACAGCCTCCAGTTGCCAAAACTGTTCGTTCCGCGTGGTACGTTACAAGTTTCCCAGCCTTATCAAGAGTTTTGACGCCTATGCAAGAATCATCTTTTCCGATAATCAACTCCACTGCTGCCGCATTCTCGACCACAGTAATCAAAGAGTTTTTCAAACACCCTATTAGATGTTCCATGATGTACTTTCCTGTAGAATCCCCATGACTATGAAGGATTCTCCTTTCACTGTGGGCACCCTCCATGCCAAGCATGAGGGTACCATCATGATCATGGTCAAATTGCATGCCGGAACGAATAAGTTCAGCTATCACCGAAGGGGCCTCTTCGACGAGTATTTCCACTGCCTTTTCCTTGTTATAACGCTGACCAGCCTCCAGCGTATCTTTTTTATGATAGGATACTCTGTCACGATCAGATATTGCAGCTGCAATCCCGCCCTGTGCTAAATAGGAATTACTATGGCGGATCTTTGATTTTGTGATGAGTATCACATGCTTATGTTTACTTGCTTCCAATGCCGTTTTCAAGGCAGCAATCCCGCTACCTATAACGATGATTCCCGCTTTTACCATTATTTCATTCCTCCTGTTTATGACAGGTGTCTTGACAACTATATTTACATATTATTAAACTATTATCAAGAGTTTTTTAGATTACAAGATAGAGGTGATTTCTTGATTTATTTGGATTATGCAGCCACAACGCCGATTGATGATGAGGCACTCGACGTATTCAGCCAAGCATCCCGGAAGTTTTTCGGGAATGCAAGCAGTTTGCATGATATTGGCTCTGAAGCGGCACGTTTATTGGATATGTCACGGCAGCAACTAGCAGAAATGCTGAACATAAAAAAGGAAGGAATCATCTTTACGAGCGGCGGGTCAGAAAGCAACATGCTTGCCATTGATACATTCATCGCATCAAAACCATCCTGGCAGAACCACTTGATTGTAAGCCGAACTGAACATGCATCAATTGCCAATTTTGTCGCAAAGCTTGAACATGAAGGCTTCGAGGTTACGTATTTACGGCATTTGGAAGATGGCCGAGTTGATATTGAACATCTACAGGAATGTTTATCGGAGAAAACTTGCTTGGTCATCGTCCAACATGTGAATTCAGAAATCGGGGTCATTCAACCCATTGAGCAAATAAGTAAAATCGTTCGAAGACACCATGCTTTCTTGCATGTGGATTGTGTCCAATCATTTGCTAAATTGCCGCTTGGGAAGTTATCTGCCTTATGTGATGGATTATCAGTTTCCAGTCATAAAGTTTATGGTCCAAAAGGGACTGGAGCCGTCATTTTCCCGGCCATCCATCGGTTGAAGGCTTCTGTACCGAATATCACTCATGAATATGGTTTCCGGCCAGGGACAGTGGACGTCCCCGGTATAGCTTCCTTCGTAACCGCTGCAAAGAAATTAGGGGATATCATGGAAGATGAACGGAAACGGATTTCCATGCTTAGGGTGCAATTGATCGAGCGGCTTACGGAAAAGAAAGTCGATTTTCAAATCATCGATGCGGAGGACAAGCAATTGCCCCACATTCTGGCACTGACCTTTGCTGGATTCCAAGGACAGTACATCATGCTGGAATTAAACCAGAAGGGATTTGCTGTATCGACGGGAAGCGCCTGTCAAATCGGTAAACAGGATCCTTCAAAAACAATGATGGCCATTGGGAAAAGCGAAGATGAAGCACATCAATTCGTCCGTTTTTCATTTGGTAAAAATACAACGGCCGACGACATTCACAAGTTGGCAGACTGTCTCGAAGGAATAGCTTCCATTCGATAAACCCCTCCATTCTATGGTAGAATGTTTGTTAATAAAGAGGTGAATGATTATGGAAAGAAAGAAATTACTCGGGGAAGAAAGACGGACGAAACTCTTACATTTATTGCAAACAAGCGATCAGCCAGTAACAGGCAGCGAGCTTTCGCAAATCACGAATGTAAGCCGGCAGGTTATCGTTGGTGACATAACGCTCCTGAAAGCACGGAATGAACCTATCATTGCCACGAGCCAGGGCTATATGTACTTACAAACGGGGAGCACCCAAAAGCCGGAAAGGATAATTGCTTGCCAGCATGATCCTTCACGGGCCCAAGAAGAGCTATTTTTACTCGTGGATATCGGCATCACGGTGAAAGATGTCAAAATCGAGCACCCCGTATACGGCGACCTGACCGCTTCCATCATGGTCAGCAGCCGTAAAGAAGTCCAGCAATTCCTCTCTAAGGTGACGGCAACGAACGCATCTTTTTTATCGGAACTAACGAGCGGCATCCATCTCCATACACTGAGTGCATCATCAGAAGAACTGCTTGATGAAGCGGAAGGTGCATTGAGGGATGCCGGCATTTTGGTCGATTGAAAAAATGAAAGTCCTCAAAAGCCACATCTTTTGAGGATTTTTTATTGGCTCCGCACTATCCATCCTAGATTCTCAATTTCCAAAAAAAGACTAATGCTGGGGCCTACCGCCTGTCCCCAGCCCCCTATCCCTTGTGTTAATTCATCATTCGATGGCCTCTTCCAAATGGGATATTGATATTTCTGCATAATCAAATGCCCTGAAGTTCATTACCAATCAAAGCTAAGTTTTTTGCGAAATTCTTCGTCCAAGGTAATGAATGGGAAATGACGGTTCCAATCGCTTGAGTCCAAGAACCGAACGTTTCTTCGAATTGCCAATCCATCTCTGCTAACCATCATCCTATCATGCATGTTTGGATATTTTTCTAGCATTAAAAAAAGGTGCAACTACTAAGGATTAGTCACAAGGTATGTAATCATGTTCCATATAGGTAATCCTCATATTCCTCTAAAGAATCATCTCCAAAGTGAAAAATAATGAATTCCTTCATCGCTCTCCATTTTATATATATTCTATAAAATGACAGTCAGCCATTTTAAGAACTTATACACAAGAAAAAGCCCAATCTTAACGGAAACCTTCACAAAAAAATGCCCCGGAACTAATCCCGGGGCACCTTTCTTGTATAAAGCACAGCTGAGGGTTGTACCATTTATCACTTAGGAAATCGATGATGCAAAATTCCAGCCCTATGTACCCAGGAAAAATCGTTTACAGTCGCTTTAAGCGTTCAATTTTCCTGGGAAATCATCGTTGCGGTACACCATTTTGGACTCTAAAGCATGAATAGCTTCCCATGATCGAAACCGTACACCCAAGGGCCTCGAGCTCAGAAATTGCTCCTGGAATAAGAACATCGTCAAGGGCCATTTCAATGTCGATGATGAAAAAGTAATTGCCTAATCCTGTTTTCATGGGTCTTGATTCAATCTTGGAAAGATTAAGCTTCCTCCAGGAAAAAGCGGATAGGACTTGGTGAAGCTGCCCTGAGTGGTCGGCAGGCAGCTGAATCATCAGGGTCGTTTTCTTGTTCCCTTCAACGGTCAAATGCCCTTCATAGTCAACTTCACTGTTGGATACGACAATAAACTTGGTGTGATTATGTTCGTAATCGTGAATGTTTTCTTCCACAATCGTCAAACCATACTCCGCTGCAGCCATATCATTTGCAATCGCAGCAATATTGATATCGGGATTCTCCATCACCATTTTTGCAGCGGCTGCAGTGGATGTGACATACTCATATGGAATGCCCCTTAGTTCTTTATGGAGGAATTTGCGGCATTGAGCGATGGCATGGGAATGCGAATAAACCATGTCCGGTTTGAAACCAGGATATGCATGATCCGGATGCACCATATAATGCTGTTGAATTGGGATCGTCACTTCCCCTTTCATCGGTAATGTGACTTCATGGACTAAGTAATCCATCGTAATATTTACCGATCCCTCCAAAGCATTCTCGATCGGTACGAGCGCGTGATTCACTTCCCCGTCCCGGACAGCATCAAGGCAGTCTGGAATCGTGTTCATCGGCATTTTTATATCATTAGGAAATAGTCGCGAAACAGCTAAATCCGTGAACGTCGCTTTTGGTCCAAGAAATGCAATTTTTGATGTCATATTATAAACTCCTTTTCACGGAAAATCTATTGTTTATGTTATGCCATTTTCTGATTTTTTACAATAGTTAATCGATAAATCATCCTCTAACAAATAAAAACAGCCTGTACATGTGAAATGTACAGGCTGTTTTCATGCGCCGTTCCCAATAATTTCGACTTTTTCGACGAACTCCATTTTACGCAATTTAGTAAGCAGTTCATCAATATCCATCGTCATCCCACCCGTGTTCAGAGATAGGGTAACATTGGCACGACCCTGCAAAGGAATCGTTTGGTGGATAGTCATGATGTTGCAACCGGATGAGGCGACGAGCCGTAAGAGCTCCGATAGAGTACCAGAACGATCCTCGAGGTAGAAGAACAGTGTAATCAGCTTTTCTTTAACAACAGTATGAAACGGAAATACCGTGTCACGGTATTTGTAAAAAGCACTCCTGCTTAGGTCCACTCGCTGTACCGCTTCCCAAACTGATTCTGCTTTTCCCCGTTCAATCATTTCTTTTGCATCCAGCGTTTTTTTCATCGCTTCGGGAAGGACATCCTCCCGAACGAGGAAAAATTTCTGATCGGCCTTATTCAAACTCCGCACGCCTCCTTTTGCCTGCCATCATGGTCTTCAATCAATCAACAAATTCAAATTCATATTCAAGGATACGGACGATATCGCCATTTGTTGCACCTTTTTGACGAAGGCCTTCGTCGACTCCGAATGAACGAAGCTGTCTAGCGAAACGACGTATGGACTCATCACGGGTAAAATCAGTCATTTTGAATAGACGTTCGATCTTGAATCCTGATACGGCAAAGCTGCCATCGGATTCGCGTTCAATATTAAATTCATCTGACTGTGATGTATGTTTATAAAGAACCCGGTGGATTCCAGTATTCTCTTCTTCATGATCAAGAGGGAACTCAGGCGTTTCTTCGATTTTATCAGCAATTGCATAAAGAAGCTCACGGATTCCTTCACGCGTTACGGCAGAAATCGGGAAAACAGGATAGTCTTCTTCCAGCTTTTCTTTGAATGCTGCTAAATTATCTGCTGAGTCCGGCATATCCATTTTACTTGCTACAATGATTTGCGGACGTTCAGTCAAGCGCAGGTTATACTCTTCCAACTCTTTATTGATTGTTTGGTAGTCTTCATATGGATCCCTGCCTTCAAGACCCGACATATCGATTACATGAACGATTACTCTCGTTCTTTCAATATGGCGCAGGAATTGATGCCCAAGGCCCACTCCTTCTGAAGCGCCTTCGATCAAACCCGGTAAATCGGCCATGACGAAGCTGCGGTGATCTTCCGTTTCCACCATTCCGAGGTTAGGAACGATCGTTGTGAAATGATATTCGGCAATTTTAGGTCTTGCTGCGGATACGACAGAAAGCAAAGTGGATTTCCCTACACTTGGGAAACCAACCAAACCGACATCAGCCAACAGTTTCAATTCCATGATTATATCGCGCTCTTGGCCCGGTTCACCGTTCTCCGCGATTTCAGGTGCAGGATTGGCAGGTGTAGCAAAACGGGAATTTCCCCGGCCTCCACGGCCACCCTTTGCGATAATGGCGCGCTGCCCGTGCTCAACTAAATCAGCAATGACTTCCTTCGTTTTTTCATCAATGACAACCGTGCCTGGTGGAACTTTGATGACCATATCCTTTGCGGCCGCACCATGCATGTTTTTGGACATGCCATGTTCCCCGCGGGGTGCCTTAAAGTGACGTTGATAACGGAAATCCATTAACGTACGCAAGCCCTCTTCCACTTCAAAAACGACATTTGCCCCATTACCGCCATCTCCGCCGGCAGGTCCGCCTTTTGGTATGAATTTCTCACGACGATAAGCAACTATTCCGTTACCACCGTCTCCGCCTTTTATATAGACTTTCGTTTGATCGACAAACATGCTATCACTTCCTTGTTTTCTGCAAGTCATTTCTTGCTGTATACTTCTCTAAAAGTTAATATCCATCTTAAAAAATATTTCATCCTCATTACATTCGAGAATTTCAATTGATTGCTCGGCCGTTAATGAACCTTCCAAAAACTCCCTCACTGCGGATTGATCAATGAACCTGCCTTGCATATGAAAGGAACAGCGCATATCGCTCACTTCTTTTTCTTTTTTACTCATAGAAACAGCTAGTATATTTTCAAAAAACGGGTCCAGATTCTTATCCAGAGTTTTAAAGAAATCGTTCGTCCAGCGATACATCAGCTCGTCCATTTCAGCAGAGCCTTCAAAAATATCAATGATTTCATATTCGCAATAAAATGAGCCATTATTCCAATTCGACGTCAGCAACATCTCGGTGAACTTAGGTAAATTCAAACTGGAGAGGCGTGCTTCATTCTGGGTTTCAACAATGATTTCATCAATGATGCCCTTGACACGATCAATTCTGTTCAGCTCCAGATTCCCTTTGATGATTTGAATTTTATTCAGCCAGTCATGCCTGGTTTGACGAAGAGTTTCAATAGTCGTCCAATTTTTTTCCATTATAAACACCTTCAATTATGATAAAGAAACTTTTTTCAGCTCTATCATGTTGAATACTTCCATTTGTACAGTATATCAAAAAAACGACAAACAGGAAATGAAGCTCGATTCACATGCCTTCACATGAAAGCCCCCGTCCAAAAAATACAGCCGCACACCCTGAGTTCTTTGGACGATGGTAGAGCCATTTGAACTAAAAAAGAGAATGGGCCTTATTTATGCACCAATTGGAGATATTATAGTTGAATTGGACTGTCTATTCGGTTTAATCAAATGGGAAGGATGAGTAACTTGGATTTTCCCCCCTGAAAGTTTAAGAAAGCCCGCCGATTGGCGAGCCTTTTGTAAGTCAGAGGTTGTTTTCCTTATACTAATGACTAAAGTCTCCTGCAAAATGCTGGTTATTAATCGTTCCTATAGTATAAATAAAGGGCCAGACCCCTTCTTCACTATATAGCATACCATTATTAAAAATGACGCGGTATATAGTGTCTCGTAGAAGGAATCAGACCCTTTTGAGTCAGCCTCTGTTCAAAGATGCCAATTATGCTTCTTGTGCAACTGGATATACGCTTACTTTTTTACGGTCACGTCCGAAACGTTCGAATTTAACAACACCGTCTACTTTAGCGTATAGAGTATCGTCTCCACCACGGCCTACGTTCTCACCAGGATAGATTTTTGTTCCGCGTTGACGGTAAAGGATAGAACCACCAGATACGAATTGACCATCTGCACGCTTAGCGCCAAGACGCTTAGATTGAGAGTCACGTCCGTTCTTTGTAGAACCTACTCCTTTTTTCGAAGCGAAGAACTGAAGATTTAATCTTAACATTTGTTCCACCTCCTATTGGTTGAGGATAATTTTCATGTATTTACCATAATCACGTTCGATGGTTTGCAGCGATATGAGCATACTGTTCAAAAGCAGCTGAACCTTCTCTTCCGATTCCGGCGAAAGATTCCCCGGAATGACGCAGCGAAGATAGCCGCCTTCCCTACCTTGCTCAATCTCAGGCTCTACGTCCGTTAAGGACATGATCGCATTGACTGCCCCGAAGGAAACAGCCGATACACCTGCACAAACGATATCAGAACCTTTTTTAGCAAAATTAGCATGTCCGCTTAAGGTGAACGAAGTAATCCGTTCCTGCGGAGCATCAAAGACAACTTTAATCATCTAGAATCAGCCCTTACGCGTTGATTGCTTCGATAACAACTTTTGTGTATGGTTGACGATGACCTTGTTTTTTACGATTGTTTTTCTTCGCTTTGTATTTGAAAACAGTGATTTTCTTTTGCTTACCTTGTTTTTCGACAGTACCTGTTACAGTAGCGCCTTCAACTAGTGGAGCACCGACTTTCACGTCTTCGCCACCTACGAATAAAACTTTGTCAAATGTAACAGTTTCGCCTGCTTCTGCGTTTAATTTTTCAATGTAAACCGCTTCGCCAGCTGCTACTTTAATTTGTTTACCGCCAGTTTCGATAATTGCGTACATACTTGCACCTCCTTAAATGTCTCAGACTCGCCAATCACAGGCGTTTTACCAGAAAGGCAAAAGCTTAGGACCTGTTGTTGAGCGGTTGTAGCACGGGTGCTACAAACATAACATTAAAATCCTAACATGAAACCGGAATGGCTGTCAATATATTTGTGAGATTTACCCTTCCTTCATTCGAAAGCCCGCCCGATTTCCTGTATGCTCCCGAAGCGCTTGATGGAATAGGCATTCCTGGGACCTGGGATAAAAGATAGGAATAACTTTTTAGCGATCAATTCCTCCAGTGTCTGCCGGTATGATTCCTTTTCACCAAGCAGCACGTCCGCCACCGCTTTACTGACCTCCACCCAGACCGCTTCATCATCCGTCTTCCGATGTTCAAGCAATTCACGTTCCAAGCGGAAGGCCACCGTTTCCGGGCTCTCGATTTTACCGATACCACTGCACACGGGGCAAGGCACCGTCATCATTTCACTTAAAGATGGGGATGTTCGCTTTCTCGTCATTTGTAAAATGCCCAGTTCCGTAAAGCCGATGACCTGGATCCGCTTCTCATCCCTCGCCGCTTCCTTTTTGACGATGTCGATGATTTCTTGCGCATGTCGTGATTGGTCCATATTGATGAAATCTATCAAAATGATTCCGCTGATATTCCTCAATCTCAGTTGACGGGCGACCTCTTTCGCCGCAGCCTGATTCACCGCAAACAATGTTGCTTCCTTCGCCACCTTGCCGGTGAACTTACCTGAATTGACATCGATTACGGTGAAAGCTTCCGTTTCTTCAAAAATTAAATATCCGCCATTATCAAGCCAGACGATTTTCTTGGCCACTTTCTCGACTTGCGCTTCCACATTCCATTCAGAAAAAATATTCTTACCAGATACATGGGATATTTCCCACTCCTTACGGTTTTCCTGTACCCATTTTTTCAATTCCTGATAGGCCTCGAAATCATCGATGGCAAGTTCTCCGGCAGCCGTTCCCGACATTTCAGAAATGATCATATCAAGGTATGTGTCCCTCTCATATAGAAGGAACGGGGCCTTGAGGGACCCAGCCTTAATTTCAAGTCCTTTATAGAGCTCCCGCAATATAGTTAACCTATCCAGGAAGACCGTTTCACTTTCGTTCTCCATCGAGGTGCGGACAATCAATCCCTCATCTGGCTTTTTATATTGTAAGGCCGTTTCCCGCCACTGCTTATGCAGATCATCATTTTTGAATTTCTTTGAAACGCCAACATAATCTATTCCATGTATGTATACGAGGGAATCCGTTGAAAACTCGATCAGCCCTGTCAATTTAGCACCTTTCGTACCCGTTTCATCCCGGGCCACCTGAACTAGCAGCTTTTCTCCTTGACGGACATATTGACCGATTGATGCTTTCCCATCGCTTTTTTTTGTCAGCTGGTAAGAGGGAATCTCGTCACGGTGTAAAAAGCCATTCTTCTCTGCACCGTAATCAATGAAGACGGCATCCATACCCGGTAACACCTTCGTCACTTTCCCAAGATAAATATTACCGACCGTACTGCGCTTTTGAGGCGGCATGATTTCAAGTTTACGTAAAACACCATTCTCAAGTACGGCCACTCTTTTTTCGCGTGAAGCTAGGTTCGCGATCATCTTTTTCATCAAAAAAATCCTCTCCTCAATTTGAAGAAAGGATAACATATTTAATAAGAATATAATAGGTCGCCGATTTTCCCGTTTGTCATTTTCTCGGAAAAATAGGCATGAAGGATTTCCGTTTCATCCAACGAACCGCTTTCTTTCCCGTTTTTCATGATGATGACGGGGTGTTTACATCCGCGCTGGAACAGTTCCAGCACTTTATAAATCGGTTCTTGTGAATCCACCGAAATCGGCTTCAGTTTCGCCAAATCATTCGTATGCCCGTAATGGCGCTGCAAAAGAAAGCGGATAAACGCATAATACCGCTGCCGCCATTCCATGACGAGCGACAGACTTATGAAAAAGATGATGAGCCAGATGTTCAAATTGAGCGGATCAAGAATGAGCCAGGTCAAAAAAGCCAGGACAGCGAATGCTGCAGAAAAATGAAGTGTATGTTTCTGCGCTTCAAGAAAGGTACAATATAGGGAAACACCGATGAAGAGCAGCCTTCCCCCGTCCAATGGCCAGATTGGCAGCAAATTAAAGACCAGCAGCATAAGATTCATATATAAAAAGGGCTGATACAGTTCATAGGAAATAATAGAAAAGAAATAGAGCAAAAAGGCTGCACCAATGAGCCAAACATGTTGAAGCGGACCGGCGAGCACCACCGCCAAATCCTCCTTCAAACTCTTATTTCCATACTCCTCAGTCTCGACAGCCCCACCAAAAGGAAGGAGCTGGATTGACTTTATCCGCCATTTGAAGTGCTGGGCACAGACGGCATGCCCCATCTCATGAATGAAGACGATGAGCAGCAGCATCATCACTTCAACGAAATGGGCAGTGAGGATGGCGATGCCAATGACAAACCACAATGTCGGATGCACCCTGATTTTAAACAGTAATTTCCCATATTCACTCAAATCGAATCACCTTTTTAGGATTGACGAAAGCGTCATTTTCTTTTATCGCTAAATAAAACCTGCCCTTGGATCCATCTTCACTTACTGTAACCTGTCCGACTTCATTGCCCTTTTTAACGAACTCGTACAACTTCACATCAATACCTTCCAGCTGCCCATACCAAGATTCACTTTTATTGGCATGCTGAATGACGACCGTCTTTCCAATCCCCTCCTTTTCGCCGGCAAAAATGACTACCCCTTCATTAACGGCCTCAACCTTTGAGCCTTTGCTCGTTTCCAATATGATTCCCTCACCGTTCGTCTCGAAGGTTTGGGTAATCTTCGCAGAAGCTGGCATTGCATATTCTTCATTCGAATCAACAGTTTCCTTACCAGCTTCATTCGGTAAAAAAGCAATTGGTTTACCAAACGCACTTTCGTACCAATTGGAGATTGAAGCGAACTGAAATTCCTTGCTCATGTTCTCCGTGACAAAACTTCTGGCAGGGTCAAGCCGCACAGAAGGGTGTTTGAACATCACCGCGATAATCAGGAACAGGCATACACTGGCAAGGACTTTAAAGAAAAAATATTCTTTCTTGAAGAGCGGATGATCTTTCTCGGAATACCCGTTAAATGAATCAACCCCATATGGTTCCTCATTATTGATCTCCGTCCAACTACTGCTTCCTGCCGGTTTATCATTAAACTTACGTCTCTTGGCGATACGATTGCGGATATCTTTCCTCCGATCATCCATTCCAGATTCTCCCCCCTGTTCATGTCAAAGCGCTATAGTACAACGTATGAGCAACTTGTCCTGACTATGACGGAGAAAAGTTTTTCTTTCCGGACATCCCCAGGATTTATAAAGCGAAAAAAATTTTTTGAAGGAAAAATCCACCGGAAACTAATGAATTCCTCAGGCAATTTGGGCATCGATTCAGATAATCGAATAATTGAGGAAAAAATCCAATTGATATTGTTCCCATTAATTTGTTATAATAAAGTGGTTTTAACATTATTGAGGGGGAACGTTTTTTTATGTCAATCGAAATAGGCAGCAAAGTACAAGGTAAAGTAACAGGTATCACTAATTTTGGAGCATTCGTAGAATTACCAGGAGGCTCAACAGGTCTTGTGCATATCAGTGAGGTAGCAGATAGCTATGTAAAAGACGTAAATGACCATCTTAAAGTAGGCGACCAAATTGAAGTAAAAGTGATTAGTGAGAAAGACGGAAAAACTGCCTTGTCCATCAAAAAGGCTATAGATAAACCCGAAGGGCAAACCTCTTCTTATACCAAACGCCCACCACGCCAAGGGGATAGCCGTTCTAAAGATTTTCGTTCAAAAGGTAATTTCCAACCAAAGGAAAATTTCGAAGATAAAATGGTTCGCTTTTTAAAGACTAGTGAAGAAAATTTATCGACTCTTAAACGCAGCACCGAATCAAAACGCGGCGGCAGAGGCGGAAGACGCGGATAACCCGCACATTCCAGCATATAGATAAGGCAAGCCAGGATATGGCTTGCCTTTTTTATTTATTATGATGGGAATACCCAATAGTTCCATGCAGCAAAAGAAGCGAATGCATAAAATGCTCCCGCTTCTTAATATGGAATATAGAATTTACCGCACGCTAAAGAATTTTTTCAATTTGGACATGAAGCCTTTCGGTTCTCCGCCAATTGGAGTCAAGGGTACAGATTCGCCAAGGATCCTTCTGGCAATGTTCCGATAGGCAAGTGAGACTCTATTGTCCGGGTTATAGGCAATGGGTTCCTTTCTATTCGCTGCCACAATGACTTGGTCATCATCAGGAATGACGCCGATCAAATCAATTTTAAGAAAATCGGCAACCCCATCGATATCCATTTCTTCATCCTCATGAAGTAAATGGCCGCGTATCCGGTTGATGATCAATTGAGGCGGTTCAATATGCTCTTCTTTTTCAAGCAGGCCAATAATACGGTCTGCATCCCTGACAGCCGGTCTCTCTGCAGTCGTAACGATGATCGCCTTGTCCGCCCCAGCGATGGCATTCCTGAAGCCCTGTTCAATGCCTGCAGGGCAATCAATGATGACATAATCATAGTCGGGCTTCATATCGCTTATGAGTTTCCTCATCTGCTCTTCATTCACCACTGTTTTATCACTATTTTGTGGAGCTGGAAGCAAATACAGCAGATCCTCGAAATGTTTATCTTTAATAAGCGCTTGGTGTAGCTTACAGCGCCCCTCTACAACATCGACCAAATCATAGATGATGCGATTTTCCAATCCCATGATCACATCCAGGTTCCGAAGACCAATATCCGTATCAATCAAGCAAACCTTTTTGCCTAGAAGAGCTAAAGATGTTCCTAAATTGGCGGAGGTGGTCGTTTTCCCGACACCACCCTTACCGGATGTTATAACTATTGCCTCTCCCACGATTAGAGACCCCCTTCTAATCTATTTAAATTAGGTCTATATTTCTTTAAAACTTGCAGTTTTTCTATAATGATATTTTCTTCTTCATCCATGAAGGCACATTCCAAGTCATGTCCCCATTTCGTATATTGATCAGGAGATAAATTCACTTGTCCAGCAATGCGCAGCTGGGCAGGCTTCATGACAGAGGCAGCTATTATGGCCTCATTATTCCCTTTATATCCGGCATGGGCTATTCCCTTTAGCTGACCCATGATATATATGTTGCCGCCCGCACGAACCGTTCCGTCGGGGTTGACATCGCCAATTAGAAGTAAATCACCAGGGACTTCAAAAACCTGTCCCGACCTGATCACCTTGGTCACGGTCGTCACTTGGTTTTCATCTTTCCAGCGTCTCGCTTCTTCCTTCGTCAGGACATTCGAAATCATCTCATCAACGAAAAGCTTCTTCTTTTTATGGATGACCTCTTTAATCTTTTCTTCTTGTTTTTCATCAAGATAGCGGTTCCCTGTATGTACTTTTACGGAAATGGACGGGTCATTTTCTTGAAACTGATAGTTTGCCGAAAGCTTCACTTCTAACTCTTTCAATAACTCGGAAAATGAGCAAGAATCATCGAGATGAAGCATAAACCCGTCTTTTGTTCCCTTAATCATGACATTTTGCTGAATTCTTTTATTCATGACGTTAGTTTCACCTCAATGAAATATAATTCGACATAGGAAAACAAATTTCCTTTTTCTACGTACACGGAAAAGAGAAAATACATTCTCGACCTGCTTTGTAAGACACAGGAACGTTAATCCGTTTCTCCTTGCAAATCAAGCTTTTCAAACATTCTTTTTAAAGGATAGCAGCTGATAATAATGAATGCGAGGTTCAATAATAATGTCGGCAGCAATCTGCGTTCCGCAAATTCACCGAATCCCATATCTGCAAAAGAAAGGATGACATTCATCTGAAAGATGACAACCTCTAAAACTGCCGTGAACAAAAACGCCGTCAGGCAGGAAACCAATAAACTATTTTGCAGGATTTTCATGCATTTCGATATCAGATATGCAAGAAAAGGCAGCAGGAACATGTAAATCCCCAGGATTTCCGTATACACGACATCATAAGTCAACCCAAGAATCGCTCCATAAAGCATACCCATTTTCCTGGATCCGTACATGGTCAGGAAAAAGACGAAAATCATCATGAAATGGGGAACGAGGATTTTATCGGACCCGAATGCACCAGCGAATATCTGGGCGAAGATGCTTTCAAATACGAAAAAAACCAAGGCTATAAAAGAAAGGATGAAATATCTCACTTAGCTTCATCCTCCCCATCACTTTCTTTCGGTACACCGCCCACTTCACGCTGAACGACCATTACATTATTAATATCATAAAAATCCGTCGAAGGTTCAATATATGCGGTTTGGTTCAATCCATATTGATCCACTTTGACATCGACAACTTTCCCGATCAGCAAACCTTTCGGAAAGATCCCTCCATAACCTGAAGTGATGACCAATGAATTTTTCTTGATCTTTTTATCATAAGGTATCCGCTTCATCAGTAAAAGGTTCTTCTTATCATCGAAGCCTTCAATCAAGCCATATGCTTTATCATCACCTTGAACGATGGCAGAGACACGGTTGGCTTTATCGATCGAACTTAATAGTTGAACCGAAGCCGTGAAATCCGTCGCTGTTTTCACCTTACCGACTAGCCCTTTGGATGTGATGACAGCCATATTTTTTTCTACCCCATTACGCTTCCCTTTATTAATCGTCAGCATTTCATGCCAGCGGTCAGGATTACGTCCAATGACCGTCGCCTGAGTGGGTGAATACTTCCGCAGGTCATCTTCTTTTTTGAGGTTATCGCGAAGGTCTTCATTTTCTTGTTTTAAATCTTGGACTTGGGTTTTCAATAATACATATTCATCCAAGCGGGCTTTCAATTTTTTGTTTTCCTCGTATGTATTTTGAAGGTCTTTTAAGCCCCCTACAAAACCTGTTATACCCGATACTGGCTTATTAAACACATTTCCGACCCAGCCTGTCGTATCTTTCAGGAATTGCTCCGGCCATGTCAACTCTTCTCTCTCTCTTAATGAAAAACCGATCAATGCCACGAGAACGATAATACTAACGAGCAAGAGAAGGAGCTTTTTATTAAAAAACTGTGGCATGATAATTGCACCTCTATATCTAAAATATATAAAATCTAATATCTAAAATCATCTAAAATTTACACAATCGTCTTGTTCATACAGACCAAAAAAACAGCTATAAATGATTATAATGAAACAGATAAACATAAGAAAAACCGGCTCAAAATTGCACCTTTTGTTGAGCCGGCCCTATTTGAGAAGTAATGCTTATCGCGAATCTCTTGATTTGGTCTTGAACAAATGAATGTGGTCCAACGCTTTACCCGTTCCGATTGCAACACAATCCAGCGGATTTTCAGCGATGATTACCGGCATTTGCGTTTCTTCACTGATGACTTTATCCAAATTGCGCAGCAAAGCACCCCCGCCTGTCAGCACAATGCCTCTATCCATGATGTCAGCTGCTAATTCAGGTGGTGTTTTCTCTAGAGTGTTTTTCACGGAATCCACAATTGCAGAAACTGTGTCGCTTAATGCCTTGGATATTTCCTCAGCTGTAATTTCGATCGTTTTCGGTAGTCCAGTCAATAGGTCACGGCCGCGAATTTCCATGTTATCTACGCCTTCCGTGTCTCCAGCAGAACCAATTTCCATTTTGATGGCCTCAGCAGTACGCTCACCGATCATCAAATTGTAGTTCTTACGGATGTAAACGATAATGGCATCATCCATTTCATCACCGGCAATACGGATGGATTGGCTTGTTACGATTCCGCCAAGGGAAATGATCGCCACCTCCGTTGTTCCACCGCCAATATCAACGACCATGCTGCCTGTAGGCTCCCAAACAGGAAGGTCAGCCCCGATCGCTGCTGCAAACGGTTCTTCGATAGGATATGCATCACGGGCTCCAGCTTGTCTAGCTGCATCGATGACTGCGCGCTGCTCAACTGCCGTAATTCCGGAAGGCACACAAATCATGACATATGGCTTATTACCGAATACGCCCTTCTTTTGAGCTTCCTTCATATAGTACTTCATCATGGTAGCCGTCGTTTCATAATCGGCAATCACTCCATCCTTCATAGGACGTAGGGCAACCACGTTACCAGGTGTACGGCCGATCATGTTTTTCGCATCGTTTCCGACTGCAACGATTTGCTTTGTATCTGTTTGCACAGCTACAACCGATGGTTCACGTACTGCGATTCCTCTTCCTTTCACATATACAAGCGTATTCGCCGTTCCTAAATCAATCCCTATATCTCTAGCGCCAATTCCAAACATTATGGTATCTCCCTTTCGTAAACAAAAATGCCTTTTATAAGTTCAAATAATAATTTGTCGTTTTTTGACAATAAGAGTTTTGAAAAAGTTTCCTCTTTTAAAAATCATAAACAATATTATATCGTATCGTCAAAAATTTTGATAGTGTCATAAATAACCTTTTTCCTTCAAACTAACATATTTATGTTCCCCGATAATGATATGGTCCAATACTTCAATCCCGATTATTTTACCACATTCGACTAATCTTTTCGTCACTTCAATATCTTCTCTGCTGGGAGAGGGGTCTCCGGAGGGGTGGTTATGAAGACAGATGATAGAGGCAGCGGACCTTCTGAAAGCTTCTTTAAAAACCTCACGCGGATGAACGATTGAGGCATTGAGGCTACCGATGAAGACCGTAGTTTTTTGAAGCACTTGATTTTTCGTATTTAAATAGAGACAGACAAAATGTTCCTGTGACAAGAACCGCATTTCTTCCATGCAATAATTGGCTCCATCTTCAGGAGATCGAATCACATAACGGTCTTGATCATTCAATTTGTTAATCCTCCTGCCAAGTTCGACAGAGGCCAGTATTTGAATCGCTTTCGCTTCACCAATCCCTTTAATCACCGTCAGTTCTTCCACTGAGGCTTCTTTTAGCAGACGCAGGCCCTTGAAAGAATTGATGAGCCTGCCCGATAGTTGCAGAACGGATTCTTCCTTTGATCCCGTCCTCAATAACAGAGCAAGCAATTCTTGATTGGATAGACTTTGCGGTCCGTCCTGCAGAAACCTTTCGCGCGGCCTCTCTTCTTTCGGGTAATCCCGAATTAACATTTTTGATCCACCCTTTCTTGGAAAAGGGAGATGCCAGAGGGAAATCGTTTATGCTAAGTCTGCCTGCATCGCTTTAAGTTCACGGGCCAATCTTGAGACCGGAAGCCCGACGACAGAGAAATAGTCCCCTTTGATTTGTTTGACGAGAAGAGATCCATATCCTTGAATCCCATAGCCGCCAGCTTTGTCAAAAGGTTCCCCGCTATCCAGATAACGTTCGATTTCAGCTTCTGGCAGCTCCCAAAATGTCACTTCCGTCTTTTCTGCGAATACTCTGCGATGTTCGCCGAATAGGATGGCAACACCTGTGTATACTTCGTGTGTCCGTCCTGATAACATTTCCAGCATTCTTTTTCCATCTGCCCGGCTTGCCGGCTTCCCCAATATCTCACCATCAAGGACAACAACGGTATCCGAGCCGATTACCCAGTTTTCCTGAAATTTCGCTGCGATGGCTTCCGCTTTACGGGAGGCCAAGTCTTTCACCGCAGCATCCGGACACATGTTTTCATCAATACTTTCATCGACATTGGAATTCATGCTTTCAAAGGGGATTTGAAGAAATTGTAGAAGTTCTTTACGACGTGGTGATGAAGAAGCTAAAATCAATGGCTGCATAATTAAAAAGTCACCTTTCTTTACTAGGGAGATACATATCTATCCTATCAAATAATGGTCCAATCCACAATTATTGTTTACTAGGAATCGACAAATGCCCGAAAGTATTTCCCGGAAAATAAAAAAAGGTGTCAGCAGATAGTTTCATATTGGGAGCCTGTCCCATTAGGCAGCTCCCCTTTTTCTTTACTTAACTTTATATATTTTGGTAATTCAATAAAAAATCAAGAAGACTTTCTTGAGCCTGAAATAGCTTTTCTTCGTTTAGGGAAGTCTCATATTCGTTAATCGACTTTGCCGCAGCCGTCAGGTCATCGTTCATTTTTGTAAACTTCGGTGATAATTGCCCTCCCTTCAGTTCATCCAGGTTTTTTTTCAGGGTTTCTCCGTTTACCGTCCCTTCCTTTCCGCGAAGCTTTGTTGCAGATATTTCTGCCAATGATGTATATACTGCCTTCATCTTGTCAAGGGTTTTCTCTTCTTCCTGGCTTGTCCCAGCCGCTTCAAAATTGATTTCCTTCCAATATACCTCTACATCATAGGACTTTAAGAATAAGGCCAGCTCCTTACTTGCAGTGAGACTCTCTGCCGATCCCAGGAATAAATAATAGCTGTCTTCCAATTTGAAAATTTCAGCTGGAACCTGCTTTTCCACGATTTTCTTTTGGATTTGCCTTGCCGCATCCTCGCTGCTGAATACACCACCCTGTACAAGAAATGTCTTTAGCTGGGTTCCTGGTTCATTTGCTGCCGCTTTTTTATCTTCAACAGTGGCTCCCTTTGGAATCGAGGTCCCGACCGAAGAAACTGCGGCTTTTTCCTTTGTAATCGTTTTAACGGCGATCAAGCCAAGAATCGATCCAAAAAACACTGCACACATGACAGCGATCATGAATGCCTTGATCGGTCTATTATCCGGGCTTTTCAGCGAACTAGTCCCAAAACCGATTAGCTTCGGCATTTTCTTCTTTGGCGGTGAGGGAATCAATACAATCTTGTTTTCATTTGAATCCTCAGGGAGTATCCATTCGAAACTCTCATCTGGCTGTTCCAGCTCCTCACTCGCCGCCTCTTGGCTTTCCATCTTATTTTTATCCGCAAATACTTTTTCTTCCCCATTTATTTTAATCGTGACGCCTTTGCTTTTTTCCGTCTTGCCCAATTTTTTTCCTCCCCTCCAGATCATTTTTTTCATCCTAACATAGAGGCAAAAAAAAATAACAAGACTTTTGTCGTCTTGTCATTAATAGGTTTCGTCAAATTTCCCTATTCATATCGAGTTACACAAAAAGGAACTTTAAGGCACTGGTGCTTCTGGTCCATGAACCGTTTAATARCGCCATACACCAATTACATATATACCTCTTCCATGTCATCTTCACTTGAAGCCAAATGGGGATAGTTCCCTACTCCTCATTGTTCAGGTGTTTTTTGACAAATTACTCTTGAACTGGGATGGTCCTTTAAGCTCATCTTAGAAAAGTTACATACCAATGTAAAAGGGAATCGCCCCAAAAATAAGCAGTCAAAGTCCCCAAAACGATATATGGCCCGAAAGGAATCAGTGTTTTCTTTTTTAGAACCCCGGTTAGCAACCCGATGATTCCAAGGAATGCACCATAAAAGCACGCAAAAAGAAACGATAGCAGGACCATCTTCATTCCCAGTACAAAGCCAATCACTGCAAATAGTTTGATATCACCGCCACCCATGCCCCCCTTACTCACCACAGCGATTAATAGCAGCAGGCTAAAGCCAATCGCTGCCCCGACAATTGAATCCCACCATGGCGACAGCGGAAATGAAACTCTTAGAACCGTAAAAATCGCCATAAAGAAAAGCAGTATTTTATCAGGAATGAGCATATAGGCTACATCAGACACGAAGATGATCATAAATAATGAAATCAATGTCCAGCCAACCCAGAGTTCGTCCGACCAGCCAAGAAATATGGGAGCTGAGGCAAACAAAACACCGGTCAGCATTTCCACTGACGGATAGAGGGGGGAAATCCTTGCTTTACAGCCCAGGCATTTTCCGGATTGCATCATATAAGAAATAACCGGTATCAACTCGAAGAATGTCAATGTACGCCCACAAGAAGGGCAAGCAGAGCGCCGATTCGCAAATGAATTACCCGCTGGAACACTTAAACCGACGACGTTAAAGAATGAGCCTAAAATTAAGCCCAAGACGAAGAGATAGATATGGATAGCCATCATTTATACAAAGTGCACGAGGATTCGATTGCTTTTCTTTGAAACCCTAATATAAAAGTCCCTTCCGCTATATAATAATCACTTGGTTTCTTCATGATTTTTCATTCCTCCCGTCATTTTAATAAGTAGATCCTACTATTCATCAGTCATATAGAATCAATATATAAACATATTTTAACAAATATACTTGGTGAATTGTTATCAATCACTCTATTAGAGTTTTTTCTTTTCAAGAGACTCTGTTACAAGAGAAAAGGACCTTTGAAAAGATCCTTTTCCAGACTGTAGACAAACTCTCGATGAAAATTTTTAGGGGTTTGTGCAATAGGAACGTAGGGCACTCCCTTTGCGCCTGCGGGGTCTCCCATGGACTCGCTTTTCTAAGCAGGAGTCTCGTACACCCGCTCCAATCAACTTTGTTTTAACTTATAGATAGAGCCCTTTTGCCTAAAGTCTTTATTGTTTTAAAATAGACTTAATAAAACTTGAGGTGATGAGGATGCATCCTATTAAGCGTGATCAACTTGAAATGATCATTTTAAATCAACTGGTGCCTGCGAACCATTTGGTTCGTAAAATTGAAGCTAACACTTTCATTTATGATTTGTTGAAAGATTTGTATTCAGAGATAGGACGCCCAAGTATTGATCTAGACTTTCATTCAATATAACTTCGGTATTCGTTCAATGCGTAAAACAATTGAAGAAGTTGAAACAAATATAGCTTACCGTTGGTTCTTAGGCTTTGGTTTCCATGATAAAGTGCCTCATTTCTCAACATTCGGGAAAAATAATTAGTCCGGTAAAGGCACATCCCTTTAGGCATCTTCTCTGATTAGGAATTCCCTCACAAGTGAAAGGAAATGAAGGGAACCTGTGATGACAAGGGCCTCTTTTCCCCCTGTTTTCCGTCTGCCTTCCCTTATCRCCGCCTGCCAATCCTTGTTTATACTTTTATTTTCATGACTGCATTTTTCATAAAGCGTGTGCGCATCCGCCGCCCGTTCGTGGAAGAATTCAGTAATGATGATTTCCATCGCTTCCTTTTCCAGTCCACGAAGCATCTGGGAATAATTTTTATCTTTGAATGAGCTGAATATGAACCGGTACTTATATTCAGGGTAATGCACTTTTAGCGTTTCCATCAATACGTCGATGCCGGCCGGATTATGTGCACCATCAATGATCACCAACGGCTCATCCGATATTTTTTCAAAACGTCCATCCCATTTCGCTTCCCCTATTCCTTTAAGGATGCTTTTTTCATCGATATTTTCCATTCCTAATAGGACAGCAGCAATGGCCAGCGCCGCATTTTCCATTTGATGACGGCCTAACATCTGCATTTCCACATTTTCGATGGACCTGTCTCCAAGCGAAAAGGAGAAACTTTGCCCACATTCACTTTGCTTTACATTGCCTACATGAAAGTCTTTACCTAATTGGTAATAAGGCACGCCTACTGAAGACGCTTTTTCTTCGATTACTTTTGCTGGTTCCCAAGCGGTGACTCCGCTGATGATCGGTGCCCCGCTTTTAATGATGCCCGCCTTCTCTGAAGCAATTTCCCCAAGTGTGTTACCCAGGATATTCGTATGTTCCAAAGAAATCGAGGTAATGATCGAAAGAAACGGCTGGATGACATTCGTTGTATCGAGCCTGCCTCCCAGTCCGGTTTCCATTAAAACCAAATCCACTTCCTTTTTGCTGAAATAAGAAAATGCCATTGCAGTCAATATTTCAAACTGAGTAGGTCCATTCCCCTTACTGTCCATCTCTTGGATGAACGGCTGCAGCTCCCGGAATGTGGCGATAAAATCCTTATCACTGATTTCGTCCGCATTTATCTTCAGCTGTTCATTCAACCGTATTAAATAAGGTGAAGTGAAGGAAGCGACACGTACCCCTTCAGCTAGAAGGATTTCTTTCATATATTGCAAGGTAGATCCTTTCCCGTTTGATCCTGCAATGTGAATATACTTAAGCGCCTTATGTGGGTCACCTAAGTTAGTTAATAATGTTTCCATCCTTGATAAGCCAAAATTCATACCCAATTGAACTTGGCGCCGTTCAAAAAAATGATTGATTTCCTTCATGGTTGTTACCATTATCGTTGAGCCTCCTCTTTCTTTATACCGCTCTTATGCGTTAATATTATTTTATCAATATATGAACGATTAACCTAGATGAAAGGTAGTGTTTTAAAATGAAACCTTCAGATCTTCACTGTTGGATCGTCGTTAACGGCTATTTACAGCATGATAAGTTTTCCAATTTAGCTTTGTTCATTAAGGAGGCGGCTGAAAGGAAAGAAATCATGGCAACCCTTATCCGTAATTCAGATCTGATACCCATAATTGAAAAAGGAGTGCCTCTAATTAAAGGAGCCTTTGATAAGCTGCCTGATTTTGTTCTGTTCATGGATAAAGACATTCATTTGGCTCGCCATTTGGAATTGCTCGGCATCCCCGTATATAACGGCAGTACAGCTATCGATATTTGTGACAGTAAAGCAAAAACACATCAAGCATTGGCCGGGCATGGCATACCGATGCCGAAAACCTTGTTTCCCCCCTTTACGTACGAAGGTATCGAAAGGGTCAATATGGATGCCTTTAAACAAATCGGCATTGAACTTGGGTATCCACTTATCGTTAAGGAAGCATACGGTTCTTTTGGGGAACAAGTATATTTGATCCAAACAGAGGATGAGTTATTTAAGACAATCCGTAATCTTGGCCACAAACCATTTATCATTCAGGAATTCGTCGAACACAGTAAGGGACGGGATATTCGTGTTAATGTCGTCGGCAATCGAGTCATAGCAGCGATGCAACGCCATTCCGAGCACGACTTCCGAGCTAATATGACTGCTGGGGGTCAGGCTGCCCCCTATACACCCACCACGGAAGAAGCACAACTTGCCATCAAATGTGCGGAGATTCTAGGTGCCGACTTCGCCGGCGTCGATTTGCTGTTCGGTGAAGAGGGACCGCTTTTGTGCGAAGTGAATTCGAATTCTCATTTACTGAATATTTATGAATGTACAGGCATCAACATCGCTGATAGCATGTTCGATTATATCTTGAACAAATTAGGAAAAGGAAGTGCATCTGATGAAAAAACAAGCGGGTTGGTTGATTTATAACCGTGAGGATGCCATAAATAATAAAGGATACATAGATTGGATGCTTGGCGAAGCCAGTCAGCTTGATCTTGATTTACACTTTCTCCATCGGGAGGACCTTAGGATCGGCCACCGTTTCAACGAATTGTACGTGGAACATGAGATGAAGCCAATTTCATTGCCTGACTTTGCTATCGTCCGGACCATCGATCCTTTTTTTACTAGGCAACTGGAGCAACTGGGGATTGCCTGCTTTAACTCCTCATCCGTATCCGAAATCGCGAATGACAAAGCAAAGACGCATCAATATTTGTCCTCGCTGGGGATACCAATGGCCGATACCGTTTACTGCAACGGAAGGCCGAATGCCGAGGATATGGAGTTCCCTTTCATCGCTAAAGAAACAGGCGGCCGCGGCGGGAAACAAGTTTATTTAATCGAGCATGCCGATGATTTGGCCGAACTGAATGACGGAAATTGGATTGTCCAAAAACCTGGTTTATTCGGCAGGGATATCCGTGTCTTTGTAGTTGGTAAAAAAGTGAAGGCAGCTGTACTTAGGGAATCCGCTTCAAGTTTCAAGGCAAATTACACGCTAGGGGGATCGGCTTCGTTATATGAGCTGACCGCATCCGATTTAACCCTTGTAGAAAGAGTAATCGAGGCATTTGATTTTGGCCTGGTCGGAATCGATTTCATATTTGCCGAAGATGGCAGCCTCATGCTCAACGAAATCGAGGATGTCGTCGGCAGCCGGACATTAAGTGCACTAAGCGACATGAATATCGTACGGGATTACCTCCTATTCATAAAAGAAAGAATATCCTCCCAACGGAACATTTGATTCTGGGAATGGCATCAATTGCGTTAAATACAAAAGGATGAACCGGCATATAGCTGGTTCATCCTTTTGTTTTACAGTTGTTTCAGTTCGCTGATCCTGTGGATCACAGAGTCGCGTTTTTCGCTATAGTCTTTTTCTTTGGCACGTTCTTCTTCAATGACGCTTGCCGGCGCCTTTTTAACGAAGCCCTCGTTGCCTAATTTTTTCTGTACGCGTTCAACTTCTTTATTAAGTTTGTCGAGTTCTTTTTCAAGACGTTTCACTTCTTCGTCGATATTGATCAGTCCTGTAAGCGGAAGGATCAGTTCTACACCAGTTACGACAGCTGTCATGGCTTGAGCAGGTTCTTCGACCTCGATTCCGATCGTCAATTGTTCAGGATTACAGAAACGCTCGATATAGCTGCTGTTTTTCTGTAACGTTTCTAAGATGGACTCATCTTTAGCTTTTAAAATCAAATTGATTTTTTTGCTTAACGGTGTGTTCACCTCAGCACGGATGTTACGGACGGAGCGGATGATTTCAACAAGCAGCTTCATTTCCTCGGCTGCAGCTGTATCTGTCAATCCTTCATTAACTTCCGGCCAAGCGGCAACAGTGATCGACTCACCTTGGTGAGGAAGGTTCTGCCAGATTTCTTCGGTAATGAATGGCATGAACGGGTGTAATAATCTCATCGTGTTATCCAGTACATAAGCCAAGATCGAGCGGGTCGTTATCTTCGCTGCTTCATTTTCGCCATATAACGGAAGCTTCGCCATTTCAATATACCAGTCACAGAAGTCATCCCAAATGAAGTTATAAAGCACACGGCCCACTTCACCGAACTCATAACGGTCCGCAAGTCTCGTCACGTTTGAAATCGTTTCATTCAAGCGCGTCAAAATCCATTTATCGGCTACAGACTTCTCACCGCTTAAATCGATTTCGTCATAAGTCATGCCATTCATGTTCATCAAAGCAAAACGGGATGCGTTCCAAATCTTATTCGAGAAGTTCCAAACCGCTTCCACTTTTTCCGTACTATAACGAAGGTCCTGTCCTGGTGAGCTGCCTGTAGATAAGAAGTAACGCAGGGAATCGGCACCGTATTGATCGATGACATCCATCGGATCCACACCATTGCCAAGCGATTTACTCATCTTGCGACCCTGTTCGTCACGAACCAGACCGTGGATCAGTACATTTTCAAATGGACGCTCACCTGTGAACTCAAGTGCTTGGAAAATCATCCGCGATACCCAGAAGAAAATGATATCATAGCCTGTTACAAGTGCTCCGTTTGGATAGTATCGTTTGAAATCGATACTGTCCTTATCAGGCCAGCCCATAGTCGAAAATGGCCATAATGCCGAGCTGAACCATGTATCCAGAACATCTGTATCCTGTTCCCAGTTTTCAGCATCCGCAGGTTCTTCGTGGCCAACATACACTTCACCTGTTTCTTTATGGTACCACGCTGGAATGCGGTGACCCCACCAAAGCTGACGGGAAATGCACCAGTCTCGGATATTTTCCATCCAGTGGAGGTACGTTTTTTCGAAACGATCTGGTACGAAATGAACCTTTTCCTCATCGGACCCTTTTTGAAGTTCAACGGATGCATCAGCCAGTGGCTGCATTTTTACGAACCATTGAGTCGAAAGATATGGTTCAACAACAGCACCGCTTCTCTCTGAATGGCCGACTGAGTGAAGGTGATCTTCGATTTTGAAGAGCACCCCTTCTTCCTGAAGGTCTTTGACGATTTGCTTACGGCATTCGAAGCGATCCATACCTTCGTACTTACCAGCCTTTTCATTCATCGAACCGTCTTCATGCATGACAAGGATGCGCTCCAAATTGTGACGGTTCCCAATTTCGAAGTCATTCGGGTCATGGGCCGGAGTAATTTTAACCGCGCCTGAACCGAATTCCATATCGACATAATCATCACCGACAATTGGGATTTCCCGGCCTGTAATTGGCAAGCGAACCATTTTGCCGATCAGGTGTTTATAACGATCATCTTCAGGGTGTACAGCAACCGCAGTATCGCCTAGCATCGTTTCTGGACGTGTTGTGGCTATTTCAATTTCACCTGACCCGTCAACCAACGGATATTTCATATGGTAAAATGCACCCTGCACATCTTTATAAATAACCTCGATATCGGATAACGCCGTTTTCGTTGATGGATCCCAGTTGATGATGTATTCGCCCCGGTAAATCAAGTCCTTGTTATAAAGAGAGACGAAAACTTCGCGTACTGCTTTTGAAAGCCCCTCATCAAGAGTGAAGCGTTCACGGGTATAATCAAGCCCAAGACCCAACTTTGACCATTGTTCACGGATATGGCTCGCATATTCCTCTTTCCATTTCCATGTCTCTTCAACGAACTTTTCACGTCCAAGGTCATAACGGCTTACGCCTTCCGAGCGAAGCTTTTGTTCAACCTTTGCTTGAGTGGCGATACCGGCATGGTCCATGCCAGGCAACCATAATACATCATAGCCTTGCATCCTTTTCATGCGTGTCAATATATCTTGAAGTGTCGTATCCCAAGCATGGCCAAGATGCAGCTTACCGGTTACATTAGGGGGCGGGATGACAATCGTATATGGTTCCTTTTTATCGTCACCCGTCGCTTCGAAAAACTTCCCATTAAGCCACCATTTATAGCGGCCTTTCTCTATCGTCTGCGGATCATATTTAGTTGGCATCGAAATTTGGTTCTCTTCCATATCATTTCCTCCTTTTTGGGCATAAAAAAAACTTCCATCATCACAAAAGGACGAAGGAAGTTGTTCGCGGTGCCACCTTTTTTCCGAAAAATAAAAAAATCTCTTTCGGCTCTCAAATCGGATAACGGCTCTTCACCGGCCTTCGCTACTAAGATCTTTCACGAAAACTGCTCGCGGACGACTTCGGATGCTGCTGCCTGGAAACCTCGCACCAATTGGTTTCCTCTCTGAAAAGTGCATTTCATCTTACTATTTCCGGTCTTTGCATTGAATTATATTCATATGTAAAATCATTGAATGCATATAGTATATAGTACAAAAAATATGGGGCTCCAGTCAATCATCTTTTCGCTTACTTTCCCAGGAAGCGTCTCATTTCACGCATTCACTCCCGCTGCCCGGCCATTTTCTTTATTTTATACTCCAGGAACAGTTAATGTGACGGCTTTTTCACCTTTCCCACTACCCACCCATATAATAAAAGAAGTCCTAAAAAGGAAGGTAATAATATGAAGCGAAGATATACTCCCTATACTTTACCGCCTTGGATGAAAAAATTCCGCGGTGTTTGCCAGCAGTTCATCATTCCCTTTATCGTATTCCAAGGATTACGTACGCTGATTTTCCCTACTTTCTTCGATATGCTCCTGTTAGTCGCCTTTATTTTCTTGGCCTTGTCTTTATATTTCGAATGGATTTAATTATTCCCTCACAGCAAAAAAATATACATGACTGGAGATGATCCAATCATGTATATTTAGCTTGGGGGTGATTGCTCTTCTTTGGCAGCCTCGGCAGCCGCCTTTTTCTTCTGTTCGATTTCTTCGATTTTCATCACCATATATTCTACATTCTTCAGGAGCCAAAATTGCCTCTGCAGTTGGGTAACATTATCAAGCTCTGAACGATGGCTCCTGCCATCGGAATAACCCTTCACTAATTCCAATGCTGATCCAGGGAAAGCCATATAACTTTGCATGAGCAGCAATTCTTCTTCTTTCAAAGGAAAATAACGAAAATAGTTATATAGCCAGTCGACGCAGTCATCGCATTGGACAGGATAGGTCCTGGCCGATTTAACGAGAAATGGCAGTAAATCGAAATGAGGCGGTGCCGTATTCGAATTCTCAAAATTGATGAAGTAGCCATACCCCCGTTCATCACTAACGAAATGCTTCAAAGAGACCTTTCCGTGCGTGATCACGGTTCGAACCTTTTCACTTTCCTTCGTTTTTTCATACCAGGTTTCAAATTTCTTGATCGAGTACTTCAGTGCCTGTGAAATATCAGTGAAGAATGAACAAACCGTCATTTCAAATGGAGACATATACCACTTCTTTTCGCAGCTGACAATATACTCATCCATAAAGTCCTTCTCGTTATTCCAGGCATCAAGCGTCCGCTCATAATGAGCTTCCCGTTCTTCTATATCCACCTGGATTTCCTTTACGGACAGCGTATGCATCCGAGCAAGCTCCCTGAACATTTGCTTATGCTTTTCATCACGCTCCCCGTCCCCTTCATTATTAAGCCAGGGCATCAGGTAATACAAACGTCCATTATGAAGGACGGCGTAACGCTGATCCATCGTTTGATAAATGGGAACGATCCGGTTATAGCCTCGATGGTACAGTTTTTGAACATTCCTGATAAAATCAATGCCGTTATGCGGTACAATGGATTTCAACGCAAATGTACCTCGATCACTGTATACTTTTTTCACCCGCCCGAAGTCCTCAATATATTGTACATACATGGCGTATTCCTTCAAGACGGTCTCCGTGTCATGATCCCGATTAATAGGCTGCTGATTCTCGTTTTCCCTCACGAGACTCACTCACTTTCTCTATAAACGCTCAACAATCCGATTATTCGATTCCTCTAGCCACCAAAAGGTGTAATTAAATCCGGGCTGCTCTAAAAAACAGGAGCAGACCATATGCTCTGCTCTCTGTCCTGGTCAATTCTTATACGCAACCGCCTTCGGTATATAGATGACTTGCCCTTCATGGACGTTCTGGTTCGACTCCAACTCATTACTGAAAAGTATGGATTGAACCGTAACATCATAACGTTGAGCCAAGTCATCAAGCGTTTCCCCTTGCTGGACAATACAAACCTTCATCCTTACCAGCTCTTCTTCTTGTTTCCGACCGAATAAGTCCATGATGGAAAGCTGCTTTTCATCATGTTCAGCGGTTTCCTTATCATCACGCTCCACGGCTTGTTTCCTGCCTTTGAAATTTTTAACTTCCTTAGCTGGCGGCGCTGGTCTTTCCTTCTTTTTGAATAGATCGCTTATGGACGACGAATTTGCTTCCTCTTCATGTTCCATCTTCGCATGTTCCTTAAGGATAGGACCCGCTGCAGCCTCAGCTTCTTCCTGCCGGATGACATCCTCGTTTTCGGAATTTGAAACAGGGCTATTCTCAACTGGGACACTTATATGATTGATTACATGATTTGGCTCTTCCACTGCTTCCTCTTCCATCAAAGTCTTTCTAGGAGTCTCGACTTTCTCCATGGTTTCCTGCCTGCTTACATTTTCCTCCTGCTTCTCCTCTTCCATGGATGACATAGGTACCTCTGCTGAATCAGGCTGATCACTTATAGAAAAATTCACTTCTTCCTGTCTGTGCACTTCCGTTTCCCACTCCTCCTCTTCAGGATATGGTGAAACGGGAATCTCAAAAACTGGGACACCATGCTGATCGCTTAAATAGATTGGTTCCTCTTCCTCTTCCTCGTTTGCTTCAGATACCCGTTTTGCCTCTGCAGAAAAAGGCGTGTATAACTCTTCCTCCTGCTCATCTCGGAAAACAGGCTGAAAATCTGGGATTGGCGGCACTGCAGCCGCATATGGAATATATGACTCGTTTTCACCGTCCGTTTCTTCTTGTTCCTCTGTTTCCCCAACTTCCTGCTCCGTATCGAACCGTTCTTCCACATATGAATCATTATAAATTCCGGTTATCAACAAATCCGCCTGCAATTTCAAACAGTTATGTTCAGGCATGGCATAATCAAAGCTTTGAATCGAGACATCGATCTCCTCTAATGAGGCAATTCGATTATTCGGAATTGTTATATCAACCGGAAAACGGTGTGTGAACTCAGTAAGTCCATCAGGATGCCTCTCGACCTTTTGAACGGCTTTTGGCAAAAAGGTCTGCGAAAACTCCTCTTCCTCACCATTTTGCGAGTCTTTGTATTCACCGCATAAATCTAACGAGCCTCGTATAAAAACATATTGATCACTTTCTTGAATCGTCACATTTGGATCCAGAGAAATGGAAAATAACTCAGCCACTTCCTGTCCCTTCTGGAACCAAACGGATTCCTCTAAAGAAAATCGTAAATACGATTCATTTTCTTGCGACAAGACAACTCCTCCTTTCAGCTTCAGGAAACGGTACCTATACCAATATCAATCTATGAAGAAAGGAAGCTGATTATTCCTTCATTTCATTTGCAGCCATCCAAACCTTATTTTTACTGAACCATGATAAGGAGCAGACTTTACTTTTTCAGGCTAAAATCCATGTCGATTGGATCAATCAGATTTAAACCATTTTAATTCGGCCTACTGCCAATTAATTTGTCCTTCAACCATTTTTTCGTCCTTCTTCCACTTACTCCTTGAATCAAAAAAACAGGCTACCTTTCTCCAAAATCTTTTGGAGAAATGGTAGCCTGTTAATAATTTTAATAGTGTCATGAAGCCTCATTTTTTTAATTTTGCAAAGGCCTGTTCTGCCGCTGTGATGGTCTTTTCGATATCTTCATCACTATGTGCAGTGGAAAGGAATAAACCTTCAAACTGGGACGGCGGCAAGTAGATGCCTTGATTCGCCATTTCCCTATAGTAAGAAGCAAAGAACTCTAAATCTGATGTTTTTGCTKTATCATAATTGATTACTTCTTCATCCGTAAAGAATAGTCCAATCATGGAACCGGCACGGTTGAATGTATGGGGAACTCCGTACTTTTTCGCTGCTTCTCCGATGCCTTTTTCAAGCATATCACCTTTTCGGGTGAACTCTTCATAAGATTCTGGAGTCAATTGGCTCAGCGTTTCAAGACCAGCCGTCATGGCCAGAGGGTTACCTGACAATGTTCCTGCTTGATAGATTGTCCCGCTCGGGGCAATTCGTTCCATGAATTCGCGCTTGCCTCCGAAAGCTCCGACCGGTAAGCCACCGCCAATTACTTTCCCAAGGCAAGTCAGGTCCGGTACGATGCCAAAATAGCCTTGTGCACAGTTATAACCGACACGGAAACCTGTCATAACTTCGTCAAAGATCAATAGAGCCCCGTATTGGGTCGTCACTTCACGTAAGCCTTCGAGGAAACCTGGTTGCGGCGGAACTACGCCCATGTTCCCTGCAACAGGTTCTACGATGATACACGCGATGTCTTCGCCAAATTGTTCAAACGCATATTTGGTTGCTGCAAGATCATTATATGGTACGGTAATCGTATTTTTCGCAATGCCTTCCGGTACTCCCGGACTATCCGGCAAACCTAATGTGGCAACGCCGGAGCCTGCTTTGATTAGCAATGAATCGCCATGTCCATGATATGAACCTTCGAATTTAAGGATTTTATCCCGACCTGTAAAGCCTCTCGCCAACCTTAGCGCACTCATCGTCGCTTCTGTTCCTGAAGACACCATCCGGATCATCTCAATCGAAGGCATCCGGTCAATGACCAACTTAGCCAGTTCATTCTCAATCAGCGTAGAGGTTCCGAAGCTTGTACCTGATTCCGCTACCTTTTTCAATGCTTCAACGACATGGTCATTCGTGTGACCCAGGATAAGCGGTCCCCATGAAAGAACATAGTCTATATATTCATTGCCATCGATATCATACATTTTTGAGCCTTTTCCACGCTCCATGAAAATGGGATCCATGTCCACGGATTTGAAGGCACGTACAGGGCTGTTCACGCCGCCTGGCATCAATTTTTTTGCTTCGGCAAACGCTTGTTTCGATTTTTCATATGACCGCATGATTCAATCCCCTTTTCCATTACAGGTTTTATTTGTTAATCATCTTTGATTATCTTCGTTTATCCAGCGTGCTACTTCTTTTGAGAAATACGTAATGATCAAGTCGGAACCTGCGCGTTTCAATCCTGTCAGCATTTCCATCACTATCGCTTTTTCATCAATCCAGCCATTTTGGGCAGCAGCTTTGACCATTGAATATTCACCGCTCACATTGTAGGAAACAACGGGAAGATTAAAGTTATTCTTAACGTCCCTGATAATGTCCATGTAGGAAAGGGCTGGTTTCACGATTAAGAAATCCGCACCTTCAGCAACATCGGATTCAGCTTCACGGAATGCTTCAAGGCGATTGGCAGGATCCATTTGGTAAGTTTTCCTGTCGCCAAATTGCGGCGCGCCATTCGCTGCATCACGGAATGGGCCGTAAAAAGCCGAAGCATATTTCACTGCATAGGACATGATCGGAATATCTTCATAGCCAGCTTCATCCAGGCCTGCACGGATGGCTGCAACGAAACCGTCCATCATATTGGAAGGGGCAATGATATCGGCACCGGCCTCAGCCTGGCTGATCGCCGTTTTGGCAAGAAGGTCAAGAGAAGCGTCATTCAGGATCTTTTCCCCTTCAACGACCCCGCAATGGCCATGGCTTGTATACTCACAAAGACATGTATCAGCAATGACAATGACTTCAGGATATTGTTTTTTGATATAGCGGGTTGCCTCTTGCACAAGTCCGTTATGGTGAAATGCTCCTGTGCCTTGTTCGTCTTTATCATGAGCAAAAGGGACACCGAATAAAATGACTGACTTAATGCCCAGACTTACGACTTCATCCATTTCAGCCCCAAGGTTATCCATGGATAACTGATATATACCAGGCATCGAGTTGATTTCATTTTTTACATTTTCACCGTCAATGACGAAGATCGGATAGATCAAATCCTCTTTATGCAATTGTGTTTCACGGACTAAAGCCCTCATGCCAGCACTTGCACGCAAGCGACGGTGGCGATTGAATGGAATGTTTTTCATTTTGAAGTTCCTCCCTTGTTATTTCTTTTTGCTTATGAAGCGTATTAAATCCGCAACCATGGCATCCGTCGTATAAACATCTGGACAAACATCGACGTTTAGCCCATTTTTTTCAGCCGTTTTAGCGGCAATCGGCCCGATGCATGCGATGATGATCCGGTCTATGTATGTATTCAAATCATGGCGTTCCATGATCTGTAAAAAATGATTGACCGTCGAAGAACTCGTAAAGGTTATGATGTCGATTTCATGATTCGTTATAAGTTTCACGAGTCTTTTTTCACTGCTTCCGGGAAGCACGGTATGATAAATTATCACTTCATCACAGGATGCACCGGTTTCATTGATTGCCTCCGCAATAACCGCCCTCGCGAGATTCCCTTTTGCCAGCAATACACGCGACCCGGGATCAAGCAGGGTAATGAACTCCGCAACAAACCCTTCGGCAACAAACTGAGCTGGAACGAAATCCGCCCTATATCCATGTCGTTTCAGGGCCGCTTCTGTTTTGGAGCCGATAACGGCTATTTTCGGAAGCATTAAAGGCTGTTCACCAATAAGTTTAAAGAAGAAATCCACTCCATTTTGACTGGTGAGAATTATCCAGTCATAGGTATGCAGCTCATCTAACCGCTCTTGAACAACTTCCATATGATCAGGAAGAGTGAACTCAAGCAATGGCACAAGAAGCGGCGTTCCGCCATTTTTATCGATCGAATCTTTTAAACCATCTGCCTGCCCTTTCCCTCTGGTGATTAATACCCGATAATCCTTAAGAGGTTGAAAGGGATTCATTACTGATCAAGCTCCTCTTTTACGCGATCAATCAATTCTTTACCGCCCATTTCACTTATCTGTTTGGCAGCATCATGCCCAACCGTCTCGGGATCAGCCCCCTCAACCATTTCTTTATAAATCACTTTTCCGTCCGGAGAAGCGACCAAAGCCGTCAAGGAAACCAATCCATTATCTTTCTCTACCGCAAATCCGGCAATCGGCACCTGGCATCCGCCTTCCATTTTATCCAAAAAGGCACGTTCCGCTTCAACCGTTCTTTTCGTTTTTTCACAGGTTAATTTCTCAAGTTCAGCCAGCAGTTCTTTGTCGTCTTCGCGGCATTCAATGGAAAGTGCCCCTTGTCCAACTGCCGGAATGCAAATATCCTCATCTAAAAATTCCGATACGATGTCCTGCTCCCATCCCATTCTTGATAGTCCGGCTGCTGCTAAAATGATGGCATCATAATCTTCCGTGTTCAGCTTATTCAGACGGGTATCGATATTCCCGCGAATCCATTTAATTTCAAGATCCGGCCTTCTAGCCAAAATTTGCGCACCGCGGCGCAAACTGCTTGTACCTATAATGGAACCGGGCTTCAGTTCGGAAAGGGTTTCATGGTTCTTTGAAATCAAGGCATCCCGATGGTCCTCCCTTGGTGGTATGCAGCCGATCGTCAAGCCTGGAGGCAGCACCGCCGGCATATCTTTCATACTATGTACAGCCATATCTATTTCTTTATCCAGCATCGCTTGTTCGATTTCTTTAACGAATAAGCCTTTTCCGCCTACCTTGGAAAGCGTTACATCAAGGATTTGGTCACCCTTTGTGACAATTTCCTTCACCTCGAACTCGTATGGAACCCCAAGCTCTTTAAGTTGATCGATTACCCAGTTCGTTTGGGTGATCGCTAATTTACTACGTCTAGAACCAACAATTATTTTTCTCATAGTTTCCTCCTATGTATTCCAAAAGTGGAATGTTGAAAGGCTTCCGAAAAGGAAAAAGTTAATTAACACAATCATGAAAGATCCAATATTCAGAAAGGCTAGGGTCCTTCCATACATTTGTTTCCGAATTTTCAAGTATAAAAACACACTGTAAGCGATGAGCAAAATGAATGAACCGATGATCTTCATATCCAGCCAGGATACCCCAGGCACTTTTATATAAGCCCATTGAATCCCCAAGATAAGGGAGACAACTAATAATGGAACACCTATTACTGCGAGGACATAAGACATTTGTTCGAGCTTCGTTAAATCGCCGAGTCGAAGCAGCCGTTTCCCCCACTTCTTCCGTTTAAGTAAATCATATTGAATTAAGTAAAGAAGGGAAAAAACGAAAGAAAGCGTGAATGCCCCATAAGATAGGATGGCAAAAGTGATATGTATGAGCAATAGCTCTGAAACCAGACGCTGTGCAAGCACTTGAGATTCTATCTGAACAGGTGCAAAGGTATGGATGGCCATAACCATAAAACCTAATACGTTCGTAAAAAAGACCGTAAAATCGACTCTTAGGAATCGGTTAATGATTAAAGATAACGATATGAGGACCCATGCATAAAAATATAAGCCTTCAAAAATCGTCAATACCGGGAACCTTCCCGTTTTCAATACATACAGAAATAAAAAAATTGTTTGCAGTACCCAAACAATAGAAAGCAACCAGAAGGCGACCTTATTCGCCTTCTGGTTATTATTAAGGAAGTCAATAAAGTATAAAAGCATACTGATGGCATACAACAATACAGTGGCTTCATGCAATCTTGTCATTAGTAATTCCATATTTACCTCATTACTGGACAGGAACTGGATTCAATAGGGATGCCTTGGAGCTGTTCATTTCTTTTTCATCATCCGCTACCAGCTGGTCTTCAATCAAGTCCTCTAAATGAAAGATTTTCACGAAATTATTTAATTGCTCTTTTGCATTCGGCTCATCCGCAAGCTCTTTTGCATAAAGAATAGGATCTTTTAGCATTTGGTTGATGATGCTCTTCGTATGCTTGTTCAGAACCTTTTTGTCCCGTTCGCTTAAATGAGGAAGCTTTCTTTCGATGCTTTCCATCGTTTCCTGTTGTATGGATAGGGATTTTTCCCGTAAAGATGAAATGACAGGAACCACACCAAGCAAATTAATCCATTGATTGAAGTCCACAATTTCAGATTCGATCATCAATTCTATTTTCTCGGCAGCTTTTTTGCGCTCTTCGATATTCGCTTGCACGATCCCTTCAAGATCGTCAATGTCATACAAGAAGATATTTTCAAGCTCCGCCAATGTTGGATCAAGGTCACGCGGCACTGCGATATCCACCATGAAAATAGGACGGCCTTTACGAAGCTTATTCACGTATGTCATCATTTCTTTTGTTACTAGAAGATCCTTTGAACCAGTGGAGGTAATCAGGATATCCGCTTCCACTAAAGCGCATTGCAGCTCTTGAAGCTGTTTCGCTGTACCATTGAATCTCTCCGCCAAGTCGACCGCTTTCTGAAAGGTGCGGTTAATGACTGTGATGCTGTCAGCGCCATTACTATGCAGATTCTGAATGGCTAACTCACCCATCTTACCGGCCCCAAGAATCAAGACGTTCTTGCCGTTCAGGCCTCCAAAGATTTTTTTTGCAAGCTCGACTGCCGCATAGCTGACAGAAACGGCATTCGTATTGATATCCGTTTCTGAATGAGCCTTTTTAGCTAATGTAATGGCTTGCTTGAAGAGATGGTTAAAAACGGTGCCGATCGTATCATCCTTCTGTCCTAACATATAGCTTGTACGCACTTGTCCCAAAATTTGGGTTTCCCCCAGTATCATGGAATTCAAGCCGCAGATAACTGAAAATAAATGCTCGACTGCCCCATCGCCTTCATAGATGAACAGGTATTTAGAAAATTCTTCTTTATCGATGTTAAACCACTCCGAAAGAAATTCCTTTATATAATACCGGCTCGTATGAAGCTGGTCACCGACCGCATATATTTCTGTTCTGTTGCATGTTGAAATAATAATGTTTTCCAAGATGCTTTTTTTATTTTTAAGAGCTTTCATTGCCTCGGCAAGTTCGGCTTCGTTAAACGATAGTTTTTCCCGAATTTCAACAGGGGCAGTTTTGTAATTAATACCAACCGCTAGAATATGCATCCTTTTGTTTTGCACCCCCAAAATTTTTCATGTAAATTTATTATACCATGTACTAAAATGGATACACGCAAATAATATGAACAGTTTATGAAAACGTATGCTACCATGAAAAGACGCAAAACGCCTGAATTGCTCCAAAAGGTGTCTAAGCGGGATTTGTAAGTTACATACATATTTCGACATTGTGTACAAAAGTACCATATCAAAAATGGCAAAGAACTTCAAGTAATCGAATTGACTAGGAGGATAAAATGAAAACGCAACGTATTTTCCCGGGAACCGTTTTAATCGGTTTCGGACTCTATTTTTTTCTTGAACATTCCCAAATGGAAATCTTTCCAGGCTTTTATAGCTGGCCCACTTTATTATGCATAGTCGGTGCCGCCTTCTTGGTTCAGGCCTATAGCGGTAATGAATATGAATCCATCCTGCCAGGAGTCATCCTACTGGGATTCGGGGCTCACTTCCATATTGTAGCAAACCTTGATATTTGGCCGGATAATATAGGTATCTTTATTTTAATCATCTCACTGGGATTTATTCTCCGGGCACGTAAAACAAATTCTGGAATGTTTCACGGGATGGTATTATTCATCATCTCGATCCTTTTCTTGTTCTATGATAAAATCACAACGTCTTTCGGGATTGTTGAAACAAATACGGCGGACATCGAAAGGTTTTGGCCATTTGCCTTGATGGCAATCGGCATCTACTTTTTGGTTCGAAAAAAGTAAAACTTCAGCCGAGTCGCATTTCATGCGAATTTCATAATGAAAAAGGGTATTCCAAATGCGGAATACCCTTTTCTTTTACATATATTTCTTAAGGACGCCCCAGGCTTGTTCCTTACCTTCGCCTGTTTCACCCGAGAAAAGAAGCAATTCATCTTCTCTTTCCATATTTAACGTTTGGCGTGTTATTTTCAAGTGCTTCTGCCATTTGCCTTTTGGAATTTTATCCGCTTTTGTTGCAATTACGATCCTGGGCAGGTCATAATGCTTCAGGAATTCATACATTGCGATATCATCCTTTGTAGGCGGATGACGCAAATCGACGATCAGAAGCGCAGCGCGGAGCTGATCACGGGAAGTGAAGTACGTTTCGATCATCCTTCCCCAAGCATCACGCTCCGTTTTTGAAACCTTTGCATAGCCATAACCCGGTACATCAACAAAATGGATTGCTTCATTTATGATGTAAAAATTCAAGGTCTGCGTTTTACCCGGTTTAGAGGATGTGCGCGCCAAGTTTTTTCGATTGATCATTTTGTTGATGAAACTGGATTTACCAACATTGGAACGGCCCGCCAAGGCAAATTCCGGAATTGGAGTATTGGGATATTGCTCAGGCTTTACAGCGCTGATGACAATATCTGAACTTGTCACTTTCATTCGTTCACACCTACCAATGCATGCTCAAGGACTTCATCGACGTGTGAAACTGGAACAAATGTTAATGCTTTACGGACACTTTCCGGGATATCATCAATATCCTTTTCGTTATTTTGCGGGATGATGATTTTCGTAAGTCCTGCGCGATGGGCCGCTAAAGATTTTTCTTTAAGCCCGCCGATCGGAAGAACCCGTCCGCGTAATGTAATTTCGCCTGTCATGCCTACCTCTTTTCTGATCGGCCTATTAGTAAGGGCCGATATTAACGCTGTTGCAATCGTGATGCCTGCAGAAGGACCATCTTTAGGGACGGCACCTTCGGGGACATGAATATGAATATCATATTTTTCATGGAAGTTCGTATCAATATGAAGTTTTTCAGTTTTCGAACGGACATAACTGAAAGCAGCCTGGGCTGACTCTTTCATTACATCGCCAAGCTTTCCTGTCAGGATAAGCTTGCCTTTACCCGGTGACAAGGAAACCTCGATTTGCAGCGTATCGCCACCAACCGATGTGTAAGCTAAACCATTAGCTACTCCTACTTGGTTTTCGACTTCCGCCTGTCCATAATGGAACATGGTTTTCCCTAAAAACTCCTCGACATTCTTTTCAGAAATGACGACCCGCTTTTTATCTCCGGACACGATGATTTTTGCAGTCTTACGACAAATGCTTGCAAGCTGTCGCTCCAGACTCCGAACACCGGCTTCCCGGGTATAATAACGGATGATTTTGGTAAGTGCTTCCTCACGGATTTGCAATTGTGTCTTCATTAAACCATGGTTTTCCAACTGTCTTGGCAGTAAGTGATCCTTGGCTATATGAAGTTTCTCTATCTCAGTATAACCTGCAATCGAAATGATTTCCATACGATCACGAAGCGGGCCTGGAATAGATCCCAAATTATTCGCAGTCGCTATGAACATGACTTTGGAAAGATTATACGTTTCTTCAATATAATGATCACTGAAATTATGATTTTGCTCCGGATCGAGCACCTCCAGCATCGCTGCAGATGGATCTCCCCTAAAGTCATTGGACATCTTATCCACTTCGTCCAGTAAAAAGACAGGATTGATCGTTCCAGCTTTTTTCATGCCTTGGATGATCCTTCCCGGCATCGCCCCTACATATGTGCGGCGATGTCCGCGGATTTCTGATTCATCACGCACCCCGCCTAAAGATATACGGACGAAATTCCTATTCAGGGATGAAGCAATCGATTTAGCCAGACTTGTTTTCCCGACGCCGGGTGGTCCAACTAAGCAAAGGATCGGTCCCTTCAATGAATTGGTCAATTGCTGGACGGCTAAATACTCAAGCACCCGTTCTTTCACCTTTTCCAATCCATGGTGGTCCCTGTTCAGGATCTTTTCAGCTTTGTGAATATTCAAGTCATCTTTAGTCGCTTTGGACCAAGGAAGCGAGATCAACCATTCGATATAATTACGGATGACAGAACTCTCGGCAGAGCTTGACGGAACTTTTTCATAACGGTCCAATTCCTTTAATGCCGTTTCTTTAATATGCTCAGGCATATCCGCTTCTTCTATCTTTTCGTTGAGGACCTCAATTTCCCCTGTTTTTCCTTCTTTATCGCCCAATTCCTTTTGGATCGCTTTCATTTGTTCACGTAGGTAATATTCTTTTTGGGTCCGTTCCATCGAACGCTTAACACGCTGGCCAATTTTTTTCTCGAGAAAAAGAACTTCTTTCTCGTTATTGATGATTTCGATCACCCGGCTTAAACGCTTTTTCATATCAATGGTCTCAAGCACTTCTTGCTTCTCCTTCAACTTCAAAGGCAAATGGGATGCGATTATATCCGCTAATCTCCCTGGCTCTTCAATATCGGAAGTGGACGAAAACGTTTCACCGGTTATTTTCTTGGACATTTTTATGTATTGTTCAAAATAATCCAGCAGGGTGCGCATTAATGCTTGATGTTCAGCATCCTTTTCATCACTGTCTTCATATATTTTAATCTTGGCACCATAATGTGTCTCATAATCGTAAAATTCAATGACCTCTGCCCGGTTCAATCCTTCCACTAACACCCGGATTGTACCATTCGGAAGCTTCAGCATCTGTTTTACCTTTGTTAAAGTTCCCATAGTAAATAAATCTTCTTCACCTGGTTCGTCCAACGAAACATCTTGTTGTGTCGTCAAAAATATAAGATGGTCTTCCACCATTGCTTTCTCAAGGGCTTGTACCGATTTATCTCGGCCTACATCTAAATGAAGTACCATTGTTGGATATACAAGCAGTCCTCTAAGCGGCAGGAGGGGGACGATGATTTCTTGATCAGTCATTTCCTGACACCTCCATCTAATTAGTATCGTCGTTGTAAACTATTTACCCATGTTCTCAACCTTTTAACAATTCTATCCTATTTATATAGAAGTGTCTATTCGTTTACCTTAACACGTTTCGACTGCTATTATTATCTCCAATATTAGATAAAAAAGCACGTCTTAACAGTGTTTATTTTTTTGTTAGGTTTATGGAGGACCCCCATTATGGTCCTTAAAATGCCCCGGTTCTGTTTTAATCCGGGGCATTTCCTTTATACGCTTTCTTTTTTCGATAGGTCCAAGGATGTGAGAATTTGTTCCGACATCAGTTCCTTTTTCAGTGCCTGATCCAGCACTTCTTTCACATTCGAAACTGTAATGATTTCTATATCCTTGATCTCAGATAGCAGCGGCTGCATGTTATCGGCAGGGATGATTACTTTCTTTGCCCCGGCAAGTTTTGCTGCCTTGATTTTCGGAATGACTCCGCCAATCGGTTTAACACCGCCATGAATGCTAATTTCTCCAGTCATCGCTAATGTGTGATCTACAGGGATTTTATAAATGGCCGAGTAAATGCCTGTTGCCATTGCAATTCCAGCAGAAGGACCATCTACAGGACTTCCGCCCGGAAAGTTGACATGGATATCGAATTGATCGGCAGGAACTCCCATCGACCGTAAAACCGTAATCACATTTTCAATCGAACCTTTTGCCATGCTTTTGCGGCGAATCGACTTGCCATTCCCACCGCCAATACTCTCTTCTTCGACAATGCCGGTAATATTAATCGAACCTTTTTCATCAGGGGCGGCCATGACCATGACCTCGATTTCCAGCAATGCCCCGCTGTTGGGACCGTAGACTGCTAGACCGTTGACAAGGCCTATTTTAGAATTTGATTCTATTTTCCTGTCCATTCTTTGGGTAAGTTGGCTGCTATGTGCCATCCAATCAATATCTTCTTCTCTGATAAAAGTCCTGTTTTCATTAATTGATATTCCTGCAAGAGTCTGAATCATGTTGACAGCTTCCCTGCCATTTCGGGCATAATCCGAAATCGACTGCAAGCCTTTTTCACTGATGGTAATTCCAACTTTATCGGAGGCATTCTTAGCCACAGTGATTATTTCTTCCCTGTCAAGTTCACGAAAAAACACTTCTATGCATCTCGAGCGTATCGCAGGTGCGATTTCATTTGGCGTTCTTGTTGTGGCCCCAATCAATCGAAAGTCAGCCGGTAGTCCATTTTTAAAAATATCATGGATGTGAGTGGGAATACTTTGATTTTCCTCTTGGTAATAGGCACTTTCCAGAAAGACCTTGCGATCCTCCAATACCTTCAACAGTTTATTCATCTGTATTGGATGAAGCTCCCCTATTTCATCTATGAACAGTACGCCTCCATGAGCATTGCTTACTGCACCTTGCTTTGGCTGCGGAATGCCAGCCTGTCCCATCGCCCCTGCCCCTTGATAGATTGGATCATGCACAGAACCGATCAGCGGATCGGCAATCCCCCGTTCATCGAACCTGGCGGTGGTGGCATCCAGTTCAACAAACACTGCCGAATTCTTAAAAGGGGACTTACCATTTTTCTTAGCCTCTTCCAAAACAAGTCTGGCCGCCGCTGTTTTCCCTACCCCTGGAGGACCATAAACTATCACATGCTGGGGATTTGGTCCACATAAAGCAGCCTTTAAAGATTTAATGCCATCTTCCTGACCGATGATTTCATTAAATGTGCTTGGTCTAACCTTCTCCGCCAATGGCTCTGTTAACGAAATCGATCTCATCTTCCGTAATTGGTCCATTTCCTTACGTGAATCACGGTCAATGGAAACTTTTTGTGTCCGCTGGCCTTTCAATAAGTTCAAAAAATACAATCCAATAATGATCCCAAAAAACAGCTGGATAAACAACGCCAATCCTGTCCAATTCATCGTATTCCCTCCTGCACTCTCCAAGTTTGTCATTTCTGTTAGTATCTCCTTTGGAAGGGCGAAATTATCCAAAAATTTCGTGTTGTAAATTTTGGGGTTTTCATCTCAAAGAACAGTATTTTCTCAATAAACATAAAAAAAAGACAAAAGAAAAAAAGACTGCCAGGATGAACTGGCAGTCTTACTTTTCCTATAAATTAAGCAGATGTTTTCTTTCCTTGTCCTTTGATGGTTGTACCGTCTTTAAGGACGAGCTTTGGAGATTCATTTTTCGAAATCGTGCTGCCTGTGATTACACATTTTGCAACATCATCACGTGAAGGCAGATCGAACATCACTTCAAGAATGATGCCTTCAATGATGGAACGCAGACCACGTGCACCAGTTTTACGTTCAATTGCCTTTTTAGCAATTTCACTTAGCGCTTCCTGTTCGAATTCCAATTCAACATCGTCAAGCTCAAGCAATTTTTGATATTGCTTAACAAGGGCATTTTTCGGCTTTGTCAGGATTTCAATCAAAGCAGCTTCATCCAATTGCTCAAGAGTCGCAATTACCGGAAGACGCCCGATGAATTCCGGAATTAAACCGAAACGAAGCAAGTCTTCAGGAAGAACTTTTGAAAGCAATTCTTTTTCTGCAATATCATCCTTTTTCACGTCAGAGCCAAAACCAATGACTTTTTGACCAAGACGGCGTTTGATGATTGGTTCGATGCCATCAAATGCACCGCCACAGATGAACAAGATATTGGTCGTATCGATTTGGATGAATTCTTGATGTGGGTGTTTACGTCCGCCTTGAGGCGGTACGCTTGCAACCGTTCCTTCAAGAATTTTCAATAAAGCTTGTTGCACACCTTCACCGGACACGTCACGTGTAATGGAAGGATTCTCCGATTTACGGGCAACTTTATCGATTTCATCAATATAAATGATGCCTTTTTCCGCTTTTTCCACATCATAATCAGCTGCTTGGATCAATTTTAGAAGGATGTTTTCGACATCTTCCCCAACATATCCAGCTTCTGTCAATGAAGTCGCATCAGCAATTGCAAAAGGAACATTCAGTAATCGCGCCAATGTTTGCGCAAGAAGGGTTTTCCCGCTTCCAGTCGGTCCGATCAAGGCGATGTTACTTTTAGAAAGCTCAACATCGTCGACTTTGCTATTGGAATTGATACGTTTATAATGATTGTAAACAGCGACAGCCAAAGACTTCTTCGCCTGTTCTTGTCCAATCACATATTCGTCAAGAATTTCACGGATTTCCATAGGTTTAGGCACATCTCTGAATTCTACTTCTTCATCAGTCCCCAACTCTTCTTCGACGATCTCCGTACAAAGCTCGATACACTCGTCACAAATATATACACCTGGACCAGCAACCAGTTTACGGACTTGTTCTTGTGTTTTACCGCAAAAAGAACATTTTAACTGTCCTTTTTCATCATTAAATTTAAACATGTACGTTCACCCCTTCAAATACTCTTCCAACTCTATTACATAGCGGTACCCGATTGTAAAAAAAAACCGGGAACACACCTACTTAAGCATTCCAAAATCCCTAGCATGTTTTGCATTTTATCATGTTCTTGGAAGTTTAGTAACAAAAATGCTCACGCGTCCGAGTTGTAAATATGTACAATAATCAATCAATATGTATTTGCCCTTTACCAGTATGCCCAAAACTTTTGATTTTTAAAATCAGGATTTGCTGTATAAATATGTATATGCGGTATTAGAACTAATCTACACTGAAATTCAAAAAAAATCAATCAGGAACTTACCGATATTTGAAATTTCCACTAATTCTCAATATGTATAAAACAAGGCACGATTACTCGCGCCTTGTTTTTTAAGGAAATATTTAAATCTACTTATTTATAAAAATTATTTTGCGTCAACTGTTTTGCTGTTTTCTACCAAGAAGTCAATAGCTTTCTTAATTTTAAGATCGCCTTTGATTCCTTCTAAGTTTCCAAGAGCTTGTTTAATCGCATCAATTTCCATATTGTACATTGTAGCCATTTGTCCAAGTTCAGCTTCTACATCTTCGTCAGTCGCTTCAATTTTTTCAACTTCAGCGATTGCTTCAAGAGTCAGGCTCGTACGAACTTGTCCTTCAGCTTCTTCTTTCATTTGTGCTTTTAAAGCTTCTTCGTCTTGACCTGAGAATTGGTAGTAAAGTTCCAAATTAAGTCCTTGAGATTGAATGCGTTGAGAGAACTCATTCATCATGCGGTCCACTTCGTTTGAAATCATTGCTTCAGGAACGTCCATTTCTGCGCCTTCAACAGCTTTACCAATTACAGTGTTTTGTATGAAGTTTTCTTCTTCGTGTTTTTTGTCATGCTCTAATTTATGTTTTGTTTTTTCTTTAAGTTCAGCCAAAGTTTCCACTTCGTCGTCGACATCTTTCGCGAACTCATCATCCAACTCAGGAAGTTGTTTAGTTTTGATTTCGTGAATTTTCACTTTGAATACAGCTGGTTTACCTGCAAGTTCAGCAGCATGATATTCTTCAGGGAAAGTAACTTCGATATCTTTTTCAGCGCCAGTTTCAAGACCAACAAGCTGCTCTTCAAATCCTGGAATGAAAGAGTTTGAACCGATTTCCAATGAATGGTTTTCTGAAGCTCCGCCTTCGAATGCTTCACCATCAACGAATCCTTCAAAGTCAAGAACGACTGTATCGCCGTCAGCAGCTTGTCCTTCTTCTTTAACAACAAGCTCAGCTTGCTTCTCTTGCAAAGTTTTCAATTCGTTTTCAACATCTTCGTCAGTTACTTCAGTATTGAATTTTTCAACTTCAACACCTTTGTAATCTCCCAATTTAACTTCAGGCTTAACTGTTACAGTTGCAGTGAAGATCAGGTTTTCGCCTTTTTCCATTTTCTCGATGTCGATTTCTGGACGATCTACAGGCTGGATTCCTGCTTCTTCGACAGCATTTGCATAAGCATCTGGAAGAATGATATCAAGCGCATCTTGGTATAGTGATTCTACGCCGAATTTTTTTTCGAACATTTGACGTGGCATTTTACCTTTACGGAAGCCAGGTACATTTACTTGTTTCACTACTTTTTTGAAAGCTGCGTCTAAACCTTCGTTTACTTTTGCAGAGTCAACTTCAATTGTTAGTACGCCTTGATTACCTTCTTGTTTTTCCCATTTTACAGACATGTGTTTCCCTCCAAAAAATCTATATACTTCAATAATAAGCATTGGATGAATATGCTTTGCAAGTGTAACAAGTCATCCCTCAAATATCCCCAAAAAAATATTGGGAAATCGTCAAAACCTGACGATTATACATTACAACCACTACATTATACCACAGGTTTAATCTGTTACAACAGCAATAGCTTAAATAATGGGATAAGAAATTTCCTCAATTTCTTTTAAATAGGATAGGATATCCGCAACGGTTTCTTCATCAGCCAGATAAAGGTCAGCCAAGTCACTCCCAAAAACTTCCCCAGTCATGTATTCTTCCGCTAAGGCATGATAGGCAGCTGCCCACGCCGCAAATCTTTCAGGTCCAGGTTCAAAGGGATACAATATAAAGGAATGACGGTCAATTAAACTATGGACCATTTCAAATAAGCTCGGATTTTCCTGACTGATTTCCTCTTCAGTCAGGCCGGTGACCTTCTTATAGAAGTCCGTCTCCTTCACACTTTTCATTTCCCTTGGTATGACCGACTTCGTTTGATTGAATTTCCTTAGTGTCACTTCCTCGTTATATTCCTGGTCAATAAGAATGTTAAGGAGCATCGTTTTAAAGAAAGGGTGTCCCTCATCATTTTGTAGAAATTGTGCGATTTCCGGGATAAATGGTCGAATATTGATATTCGTTAGTTTTGAAATGACCATGAACATTTCATTATCCATTTTCCCTTCAAAAAGATCATTCTCCTGCAATTCCTCTGCAAGCTGCTGATTTTGCCTTTCCTTTTCTTCTTTTTTATCCTCAAGGGCCCTTTTACTGAACTGAAGCATCTTTTCGAAATGTTCCTCTTTATCAAAGGGAATTTGGCTCTCTTCAAATAGCAGCTCGATTGTCGTGACCATTTCCTGATGCTCGCCTAATTGCAGCAGTACCATCAAATAGATATTGATAAGTTGAAAATAGTCGCCTATGCCTTTATTCAGCATCTCTATACACAACTCTTTTGACTCCTCATAATACTCAAGTTCTACTAGTGAGACTACAAGCCCCATGCAAACTTCATCATTTTCGGGCTCATACTCCCTGGCTTGGCCGAAAAGCTGTGCAGCCGCTTTAAAGTTTCTGTTCCCAAGCTCGTCAAGCCCTTTTGCAATCAGCCTTTCACCGAGATTTGGAAAGGCGATAATCTTGGTTTCTCCGGCCTTCTTTTGGTTGTTCTCATTATCCATCCTATTTTCCGCCTCACCGTTCGCTTTTTGAAAAACAGTTTAGCATGTAATAGCAGGAAACACAAAATTATATGGACGGATGAACGCCATTCCGTCTTAACCAGCCTCCTCAAAAAAAACCCGCATCCTTCAAATGAAAGGATGACGGGAAAATGACATTCTTCAATTAAATACTCGATACAGCCTTTTCTTGCGATTCATAGGCAGAAATCTTTTGATCATATTGCAGGGTTATCGAAATTTCATCCCAGCCCTTAATAAGCATTTCCTTCCAATATGGATGGATGTCAAAGCTTGTTTCAAACCCTTGGCCATCTTTCAATGTCTGATTGGGAAGGTCGATAGTCAACTCATAATCAGTTGCCGACACCCTCTCCATTAAATACTTTACTTCAGCCTGGGTTAAAGCGATGGGGACCATGCCATTTTTCATGCAATTACTTTTAAAGATATCAGCATAAGACGGTGCGATGATGATATCGAATCCATAGTCTTTCAAAGACCACGGAGCATGCTCACGAGAAGAACCGCAGCCAAAATTTTCACCTGCTATTAAAATGGACGCGTTTTTATTATGGGGCTGATTCAATTCAAAATCAGGACTTTCTTTTCCATTCTCATCAAAACGCCAGTTATAGAATAAAAATTCTCCAAATCCGCTTCGCTCAATCCGTTTTAAAAATTGCTTTGGAATGATTTGGTCCGTATCCACGTTTTTACGGTCAAGTGCCGCCGCTCTTCCTTTGTAAATAGTAATGGGTTCCATTCTCTGCACCTCCGGTTAATTCTTATTCTTAATGGACCTGTTCAGTTCTTTCCGAATTCCTGATATCGACAAACTTCCCATGAATGGCAGCCGCGGCAGCCATTGCCGGACTAACTAGGTGTGTCCTTGCACCAGCTCCTTGCCTGCCTTCAAAGTTCCGGTTACTGGTGGAGGCACAATGCTCTCCGGCTGGAACCACATCAGGGTTCATGCTCAAGCACATGCTGCAACCTGATTCACGCCATTCAAAGCCCGCAGATTTGAAGATCTCATCCAACCCTTCTTCTTCCGCTTGCCTTTTAACACTCTGTGAACCGGGAACGACCATCGCCCGAACTCCTTTTTGCACAGTCTGGCCATCGATCATTTCTGCGGCCTGCCGTAAGTCTTCAATGCGTGAGTTCGTACAAGATCCTATGAATACATGCTGAACGGGGATATCCGTAATTGGCATGCCTTCCTCAAGACCCATGTACTCAAGTGCCCGATTCAGCTCTTTAGAATCCATGATGCCTTCCGCGAAGGTAGGTACTTTACCGTCCACTCCACTAGCCATTCCAGGATTTGTACCCCAGCTGACCATAGGTGAAATCAGGCTGCCATCAAGAATGATTTCTTGGTCATATACAGCATCCTCATCAYTTGAAAGTGACTTCCACTCCTGAACACATTGCTCGAACTCTTCTCCTTTCGGCAAATATTTACGACCTTTCAAATAGGAGAAAGTTGTTTCATCAGGAGCAACCAGCCCCGCCCTTGCCCCGCCTTCAATCGACATATTGCAAACCGTCATTCTCTCTTCCATCGACATATCCCGGAAAACTTCCCCGCAATACTCAATGATGTGCCCAGTGCCGAAATCGACGCCAAATTTAGAAATCACATATAAAATGACATCTTTCGCCATCACACCGTGTCCAAGTTTGCCATTAACCTCAAGCTTTAATGTTTTCGGTTTTGTTTGCCAAAGGGTTTGTGTGGCCAAAACATGTTCAACCTCACTCGTACCGATTCCAAACGCAATCGATCCAAACGCACCATGTGTGGAAGTATGACTGTCACCGCATACTATCGTCATCCCTGGCTGTGTAAGCCCTAATTCTGGCCCGATAACGTGAACGATCCCTTGTTCCGGGCTGTCCAAATCAGCCAGGCGGATACCGAACTCCTTACAGTTTTGGTCTAGTGCCTCTAATTGCTTTCTAGCAATATCATCCTCGATGAAATAGCGATTAACGGTTGGTACATTATGATCCATTGTCGCAAAAGTACGGTCTGGTCTCCTGACTTTGCGTCCTTTTAATCTCAATCCTTCAAATGCTTGCGGAGATGTCACTTCATGAATATATTGAAGGTCTATATAAATCAAATCCGGTTTATTTTCCTCTTCATTTACAATATGACGATCCCATATTTTCTCTATTATCGACTTTCCCATCTTATCCCACCTCGATCAATCTTATATTTTTTTAAAAAACACGGCCTAATATTAGGCCGTGAAAGAAGTTTATGCGTAAGCTCCCATGATATTGGAAATGGCTTCCTGGTCTAAAAGATTGGCTTTTATTTCTGCAATCATCTCTGAAGTAGACGTAATAATTGGTTGGCCATTTGCGATATCGCCTGTTCTCAAACCATAATCAAGGACCGTTTCCACTGCCTGCTCAACGGCATGTGCCTCATCTTCCAAGCCAAAGGACAAACGCAGCATGGACGCCGCTGATAAAATGGTCCCAATTGGATTAGCTAAGTTTTTGCCCGCAATATCAGGAGCAGAGCCATGAATCGGTTCATATAAATTAGGCCCTTCCGTTGATATGGAGGCGGAAGGAAGCATTCCAAGCGAGCCAGTCAATACAGAGGCTTCATCGCTTAAAATATCACCGAACATATTCTCCGTCACGATAATATCAAATTGTTTCGGGTTTTTAATCAGTTGCATGGCTGCATTATCCACAAGCATGTGTTCAAGGATTACATCCGGATAGTCCTTGGCGATTTCTTCAGCCGTTTCACGCCACATCCTGCTGGACTCAAGAACATTCGCTTTATCCACGGATGTTACTTTTTTCTTGCGTTCCGATGCTAATTCAAAAGCAAGTTCAATGATGCGCTTCATTTCGCTTTTCTGATAGAAAAGGGTATCGACAACCGCTTCTTTCCCTTCTCTTTCAACGCGCTCACTTGGCTTACCGAAATACAGGCCGCCAGTTAGTTCCCTGACAATCACGAAATCAACATCTTCAATGAATTCCTTTTTAAGAGGAGAAGATTCCGACAAGCTGGAATAGTAGCTGATTGGACGGATGTTAGCATAAAGATTCAAATCTTTTCGGATTTTCAACAAACCACGTTCCGGTCTTAGGTGTGCAGGCTGGTCATCCCACTTAGGTCCTCCAACGGCACCCAATAATACCGCATCGCTGTTTTTACAAATCTCCACTGTTTCATCCGGCAAGGGGGAGCCTGTGTTATCGATGGCCCCGCCTCCAATCTCACCATATTGAAATTCAAAATCGTGTCCATATCTTTGGGCAACGGCTTCGAGGATTTCTACAGCGCCTCTTGTTACTTCTTTCCCGATGCCATCTCCTTGAAGCACCGCAATATTCCTTTTCATCGAAATCTCCCCTTCCTATTGTAATACTGCTTTTTCTTCCAGTTCCCTCATGATGATCACACGGTTCACAGCGTTCAAATACGCTTTGGCAGATGCCTCCAAGACGTCCTGATCAAGACCGCGGCCGCTCGTTTCCACACCGTTATAATCAATTTTCACAAAAACCTGAGCAAGGGCATCCATACCGCCACCCACCGATTGAATTCGATAGTCCAGCAAGTTGATTTCACTGCCCAAACATCTTTCAAGCGTGTTATAAAGGGCTTCAACACTCCCTGCCCCAGTAGCCGCTTCCTGAATCTCTTCATTATCGCCTTTTTTCAGTGTAACCGTCGCTGTGGCAACTTGATGTGTACCGTGGGAAATCTGGAAAGAAATCAGGTCATAGAAACTGATATCCGTCGCTTTCTCTTCAAGCACCAGTGCCACGATATCTTCATCAGTCATGGTCTTTTTATTATCGGCCAATTCCTTGAATTGAACGAATAATGAGTTCATTTCCTCATCCGTTACCGTAAAATTCAACTCTTGTAATCTTTCTTTAAAAGCATGCCGCCCTGAATGCTTCCCTAAAACAAGTGAATTGGACGAAACTCCGACGAGTTCAGGTGATATGATTTCGTATGTCGTTTTTTCTTTTAACATGCCATCCTGATGAATGCCAGATTCATGTGCATAAGCATTGGCGCCAATTATGGCCTTATTAGCAGGAACTTGCATTCCCGTAAGGCGGCTAACCAGGTCACTGGTCCTTTTAATTTCATTTAATACAAGGCCCGTTCCCGCTTGATAGAAATCTTTACGGATGTAAAGTGCCATAGCCACCTCTTCAAGTGCCACATTTCCAGCACGTTCACCAATGCCGTTGATTGTGCCTTCGACTTGTGTTGCCCCGCCTTCGATGGCAGCCAATGAATTGGCCGTTGCCATTCCAAGATCGTCATGGCAGTGTGCAGATAAGCTAACCTTATCAATAGAAGGAACATGTTCACGAAGGTATCTGAAAATGTTTCCGTATTCGATTGGAGCTGCATACCCTACAGTATCCGGGATATTAATGACCTTAGCACCAGCTTGAATGACCGCTTCAACGATTTCAGCCAAATAGTCAAGTTCCGTACGGCTTGCATCTTCTGCAGACCATTGCACGATCGGAAAACGCGCTGCTCCGTACTTAACCATTTCAACCGACTTTTCAATCACTTGCTGCTTCGACATTTTTAACTTATATTCACGATGAATGGGCGAAGTGGCGATGAACGTATGCAATCTCGGTTCCGCCCCGTCCCTTAATGAATCCCAGGCTGCATCAATATCTCCTTTTACAGCACGCGCCAGCCCCGTAACAGAGCTGTTTTTAATTTTGCGCGCGATTTCCTGTACGGAGTTGAAATCCCCTTTGGATGCTGCCGGAAAACCGGCTTCGATAATATCAACACCCAATCTTTCAAGCTGATAAGCAATTTCAAGCTTTTCGGTAAAATTCAAATTCACACCGGCTGATTGCTCCCCATCTCGAAGCGTAGTTTCAAATATATTAATTTTTCGCAACGGCTACCACTTCTTTCTCTTTTTGTTGAGGTTTTACGAATGGCATCATTTTTCTTAATTCACGGCCAACCACTTCGATTTGATGTTGGTTTTCACGATTATTGATAGCATTGAAGACTGGACGGTTCGCTTGGTTTTCCAAGATCCATCCTTTAGCGAACTCACCGTCTTGGATGTCTTTCAAGATCGCTTTCATGGCCTCTTTCGTAGTTTCCGTCACAACGCGTGGTCCAGAAACGAAATCTCCCCATTGAGCTGTGTCAGAAATGGAATAGCGCATGTTTTCCATTCCGCCCTCATACATAAGGTCGATGATTAATTTAAGTTCATGTAAACACTCGAAATATGCCACTTCCGGCTGGTATCCAGCTTCTGTCAAGGTTTCGAAACCAGCTTTCACAAGGGAAGTCAATCCGCCGCAAAGTACGGCCTGTTCTCCAAATAGATCCGTTTCCGTTTCTTCCTGGAAAGTAGTTTCCAAACCGCCAGCTCTTAAAGAACCGATTCCCCGAGCGTACGCAAGTGCCAATTCTCTTGCCTCACCCGTAACATTTTGATAGATTGCGAACAATGCCGGCACCCCTGCACCTTGTTCATATGTACGGCGAACAAGATGTCCCGGACCTTTTGGAGCGACTAATAATACATCCACATCTGCCGGAGGAACGATTTGATTGAAATGGACGTTGAATCCGTGTGCGAACATTAACGCTTGACCTGCGCGCAATACCGGTTTGATTTCTTCTTGGTATACTTTCGGCTGAGTTTCATCAGGTAAAAGGTTCATGATTACGTCTGCCTGTTCAGCGGCTTCTTTAACTGTGTAAACATTGAACCCGTCTTCCACCGCTTTATCGAAGGATTTACCTTTCCTGATTCCGATGATTACTTCTACACCACTGTCACGTAGGTTTTGTGCGTGTGCGTGTCCTTGTGAACCATATCCGATGACCGCTACCTTTTTATTGTTGAAAAAATTCTCGTTTGCTTCTGCGTTATAATATACTTTTGCCATAATAATTACATCTCCCTTTTCTTTTCATTATTGTTTTTGTTTTTTTTATACAATTGTTGCGCTCTTGGCGTGTGCTATTTGCATTCCACGCGGGATGGCGGCTGTCCCTGTCCTTGCCAATTCCTTGATGCCATATGGCTTGATCAGTTCGATGAAGGCTTCGATTTTATCCGATTCCCCAGTGATTTGAACTGTCACGCTATCTTTACTGACATCAATTACTGATGCACGGAAGGGTTCGATGACTGAATAAATCTCAGCTCGGGTATGCGTTGTCACCAATATTTTGATGAGTGCAAGTTCCCTCGCCACAATGGATTGATTCGTAATATCATATACTTTCAATACTTCGATCTGCTTGTTCAATTGCTTGGTGATCTGTTCAACGACTGTTTCGTCATCAACATCGACCACGAAGGTCATCCTTGAAATGCCTTCCTGCTCGGATGGGCCGACAGCCATGCTTTCAATGTTATAATTTCTTTTCGTGAACAGATTCGTAATCCGATTCAGGACGCCTGGCCGGTTGTTCACGGTGAGGCTTAGAATTCCTTTCATTGATTAAACTCCTTCCATTTCATCAAGCCCTTTTCCTTGTGCTACCATCGGAAAGACATTTTCTTTTTGCTTTACACGGAAATCGATTAATACCGGACCATCTGTCGCTAACGCTACATCCAGGCAGTTGCTGGCTTCTTCCTCCGTCGTCACCTTGTAACCCGGAATTCCATAAGCATCGGCTAATTTCACAAAGTCCGGATGCGATTGAAAAATGCTGTGTGAGAAACGGTTATCATGAAAGAGTTCCTGCCACTGCCTTACCATCCCGAGTGCCCCGTTATTGACAATGATGATTTTGATTGGCAGATTCATTTCGGCAATGACCGATAGTTCTTGCAGGCACATCTGGAAACCGCCATCCCCCGATATGGAAAGCACCGTCGCTTTCGGATTCGCCAGTTGTGCTCCGAGAGCCGAAGGTAAGCCAAAGCCCATCGTTCCGAGTCCACCGGAAGTGACCCATGAATTCGGTTTGTTAAACGGATAGTATTGCGCTGCCCACATTTGATGCTGTCCAACATCCGTCGTAACAATGGCCTCCCCTTTCGTTTTTTCATGAAGCATCTGGATGACCCGCTGTGGTTTCAGCACGCCTTCTTCATGTGTATAACGCAATGGGAACTCTTCATTCCATGCAGTCAGCTGTGTGGTCCATTTTTCAATTTCCGGCTTCTTGCCATTTTGTGCGATTAACTCCGTCAGCGCTTCCTTAGCACTTCCGACAACTGGAATTTTCGTCGGTACATTTTTACCGATTTCCGCTGGATCAATATCGATATGGGCCACCGTTGCATGCTGTGCGAACTTCGCTAGATTTCCAGTCAATCGATCATCGAACCTGGCACCGATATTGATTAATAGGTCACATTTCGATAACGCCATGTTTGCTGCAAAACAGCCATGCATACCACCCATTCCGATAAAGAGGGGGTGTTCCGCCGGAAAACCTCCAAGACCCAATAAAGTGTGGACGACGGGAATGCCTTGCTGCTCGACATAGTCCTTTAATAGGTGAGATGCCTTCGCATGCAGGACGCCTGCCCCTGCAAGAATGACCGGTCTTTTCGCTCCACTTACGGCTTCAACAAGCTTTCTGATCTGTAAGTAATTCGGCTTGGTCGTCGGCTGGTAACCAGGGAGATCCATTTCTGGCTCCTCATCCGTGTATGCACCTTCTAAAATGGCCATATCTTTAGGTATATCAATTAATACTGGGCCAGGCCTGCCGCTTGAAGCGATATAAAAAGCTTCTTTTATAATGCGCGGGAGGTCTTCCGGCTTTCTTACCTGGTAATTATGTTTTGTAATCGGTGTAGTGATCCCCAGTACATCCGCTTCCTGGAATGCATCTGAACCAATTACGCTGGTAGCGACCTGACCCGAAATAACCACAAGCGGCAATGAGTCGATCATTGCATCAGCCAAACCCGTGACAATGTTCGTCGCTCCTGGTCCGGATGTGACTATGACCACCCCCGGCTTGCCGGTTATCCTGGCGTATCCTTCCGCTGCATGGATCGCACCTTGTTCGTGTCTTGTCAAAATATGAAAAAGCTCTGAACTGTAAAGCTTGTCATAAATCGGCAATACGGAACCACCCGGATATCCAAAGATGACTTCAACATTTTCCTTTTTCAATGCATTCAGCAGAAATTCGGCACCACTATAATGTGTCTTTCCACCGTTCCGATCAGCTACCACTGATTTTTGTGCCATTTCGTTAATACCCCCTTCACTTTCCTATAAAGTAATTTCCCAAGATTCAGAATTTTCAGGTTTTAAGGCATACAAAAAAGCCTTTTCACCCCAAATGTACTTGCACTCGGCAAGTTAAAGGGGTGAAAAGGCTTGATGAGCCACTCCACGGTACCACCCTTTTTCGCATGAAACTCCATGCGCACTTTGAATAGTCTACACTATTCTCTGTTTTGGTAACGGGTACTGGTACGCACCCGTTCAGCCCTACTAGTCTGACGTTCAAGCTGAAACTCCAAGGTGAGTTCATCTTTCGGGACAATACCGGCTCTCAGCTACCCGGCTCTCTGTGACTGCCTTTTAAAAAGACTACTTATCCTCTTCAATGCTTTTCGCATTATTCATATTTTTCGAAACGCTTATGTTTGATGTCTTGTATTTGTGATTATCTTACGTGTATTTCATGTAGTAGTCAACAGGTTTTTGAGAATTTTTTGATAATTCTAAATTGCGAGTTTTGTTGTATACGCTTACATACCTATCATGGCCACATTTTATAAAAAAAGTTTTTTCAATTTTTAATTTTCAAAAACATCGGATATCCCCATTAAATGATTAATGTCACGCATCATCCACATGATGTCAGTCACAAGTATCGGATTCCTAAAAAAAGAATCATCCATTTTCCCTTTCAGCCTCATTTTCACTGATTGCGGACGCCACTCTTGATATAAGATTCGGCCGCCATCCCTTTTGAAGATCTCTCGTAGATAAACCGCCCGACATCCCAAGATGCGGAAAATCCCGGAACGATTCAAAATCCCCCCAATCAAATACCAGGGATTTTGCCATGGCTGGTACTCTTGTCCACTTTTCTTCCTCTGTCCACAATGCCAGCTTGCCGTCATCACTAACAATGATAAAATCTACAGCAAGTCCATAGTTATGCAAGGGTTGGCCCGCTCTGGCATATGTCACGATCGGCTTTGATTTATTCGTTCTTCCTCGTTCATAAAGAAACATCGGTAACCAGCCGTGATTTGAACAAATATCCCCGCTTCATAAGCTAATTTAACCACATCAAGTATCGACTCGTTCACGACCGGGTTCATACCGCTTCCCATATTTTCCTTTGCGTGATTCAATAGGGTTTGTAATTTGATGGCCATTCTGGCACCTCTCCTATATTAAATGCGAACATAACTGCAGGAGGAAAGGCTTTACCATTATTTTATTGGGGGGTAAAGAGTATCTGAAAAATGAAAAAGGGCTGAACATAGGGGATATTAATCATCCCCTAAGTCAGCCCTCCGGTTCATTTAGCCAAAACATCCTCGTATTCTGCATTTTTTTCAAACTGTTTTTGAACGAACGAACATACTGGAACAATTCTAAGTTTTTCCTCACGGGCGAATCCTATTACCTTTTCGACAAGGGCATTTCCTACCTTTTGCCCGCGAAGCTTGTCAGAAACTACGGTATGATCAACTGTGATTTCATCATCACCTGATTTAAAAAATGTGATTTCTGCCAGTTTCTCGCCAGATTCTTCGACAAAAAAAGAACTTTCACCTTTTTTGATATCCACCATCTCGATGACCTCCTTTTAATTCCTTTTTATCATATCTCACAAAATGGAAATTAACCAAATATTTAAAGCTTACTCAAATTATTGCTATGTGAAGTTTACTTACAAATAAAAGAGGGATGATAAAAAATGATCCAAGGTAGATAAATGACATGACTTGGAAATCATGATTGATTTTCCAGCTACTCCGAGACGATTTTCCGAAGATATATATTTCCCGTAAAGCCTAGAATTCACTGAAACTGAGGTGTTCGTACTGCATGAAATCTTTTAACAAGGTTTTTCTTACTCTTGCCCAACCATAATGTAATTCAGAGTTTTTCAAGCTTCTGTTTTTTTATTGCAACTAATAAACGGAAGGAATCTTCCCATGGTGGTGTTAGAATAAGTAAATAGCAGAAACTAAAAAACTGCCCTATATAGGATAGGGCAGAGCGTTACACTTTTATGGACAGAAAATATAAAATAATGATCGATAACAATATGACCATAAAAACAGCGATGAGAATTACGTGCGCACTCGAGGGCCGAAACGTCCCTTCATTGATTTGCCGCTTCTTCTGCAGATAACCGAACGTCGCCAGCACCGTAATCACAAGGCCCAATGCACATGCAAACATCCCCAGTATGATACTGATCAAGTCTATTCGGGCATCCCGATGCACACCAATCGTAAAATGCAGGCTCGTCGTGAGAAAGCCAACCCCCACTATCGCAATCACCGTTCTTATCCACGCCAAAAAGGTGCGTTCATTAGCCAGATGCTGCTGAGCATATTTCAATTGATTTTTCTCCATGTCATCACCTTAATTGAACATTTTTGAATCGATTCTTATGTAACTGATGTGAAAGACTCGTAACACATCTTAATCCGCCGCCTTCAGGACTCGGGCCTCTCATTATCAGTCATCTCTTAAGGAACGACATAGCCCTGAACATAGACCCGACAAACATTAGGCCTGCGCCGCCAAGCAATAAATATATACATTGTGTTTTATCAATAACATCCAAAGGATAAAGCAAGGCACCCAGTGCAATGATTGTCCCTATCCCCGTTATGGTCCATCCTATTTTTTTCATTCGCAACTCCTAAAAATGATGTATTTAGAGAAGGTCCTTCAAGGGTTCCCCCTAAGTTTTACAAACAGGACCCCTCACTAATAGCTTAAACCATTTAAAAACTAACAACAAGTGAGATATCATAATTATCTTCCCACGAAAAAAAGAGCCATAATGACTCCCTATTTTGAATATCCCATTTTCAGCTGTCCTTTTTATCCTTTTCCATGTATTCTCTTATCTTTCTATCTTCCCACTAAAGACGTAAAGCTCCCATGTACAAAGGGTTGCTATGCCATGCACCAGAACTCCAATCCTCCACCCTCCAAATGGATAAAAGAACCACCAATAACCAGGATCCGACAATAGGTGACACCGTTAAATGAATGAAAATGCCTTAAGGTTTTCCACCCTTTTTTTTGCTCTTAAATATCCATCTCCATTTTCCGTCCCAGCACCACCTAATCGTAAACACTAAATATTACCATCAGCTTTAATAATACGTAATTCATCTAATTTACATTATGAGACGAGATGTGTTAACGCTAAATCGAGAACCAGGAATTCGGAGAAATAAGTCAGTTTGATTTCACTTTATTGTATCCCCGTTCCTCATATGGCTGTATTTTTTCCATCCACACTTCTTCAAGTTTTTTCAATTCGCGTTTTGCATCGAAAAATCCTGTTTCTTTCGGCTTCAATACCTCCAGTATCTCAAAAGAAAAAGCTTCTTTCCCATATTGATTCCATTCACCTTGCAGAACTTTATTGGTGTTCGTTCCCATTTCCAATTCAAATTGTTTACCCTTCAACGTCTTTAAATTTCTGGTGCTCCCGATAAAGATTTTATTATTTACCGTATTTCTTATTTGGTATACACCCGCTTCAACCTTCGTTTCTTTATATAATTGCTTCAATTCTTTTTTACGATCCATCTTCCTTGCCTCCAGTCATCATTTTTTCAGCCAATACTGGCCTCCATCAGGCTTCCTATCCAAAAATCCATATTCTATTAAATATCTTCTCAATAGAACATGATCATGATAAACGGCACCCAATATTTGATTAATTTCTTTTTCTTCGTATTTTCGCTCATTTTCAAAACGCTTCGTAATTTCCAGGAGAATGATTAGCCTTTGTTTTTCTTTTGGCGGGAAAGACTTTAATCCACCCTGACTGCCTTTAGGGAAATACTTTTTCAGCACAGTAATCTTTTCATCCTCGGTAACGTTATAACGATCATCGACCATCCTTGCTTTTTGATGAAGGGGGATGAACGCCGGCGCATATTCATCTTTATCTTTCAAAAGTTCCATCATGGCTAAAAACAACTTAGCCTGCCGCTCTTTCTCTTTCAACACAAAGCGATGGTTACGAATTGTGGAAGAACTTCCAATCCCCATTTCCTCCTGAACCTCAGCATCATTCTTCCCCTGGTAAAAAAGGCGAAGAAGGCGATTTTGATGGTCCGTAAGACCTGTAAGTTTTTTATCCAGATCAATCAAGTATTCAAAAACGGAACGATGTGCACGCTCAATATGAATCCGCATATACCTCTCAGCTTCATAAAGAACCCCATCTTCCGGATATACTATTCCCTTTTCAATTGCAAGTCCGCACAGTAAACAAATATACTGGCTCCCTTCTTCGATATACCCTTGTTTAAGCTCATCTTGGGATGCGCTCCAAAACATTTCAGCGTCCTTCATAAAACCAAACACTTCCTCATAAAGTTTATAATATACTAAACATAATATTAATTTGTTTGTAATATGTCAATGTTTTTACGGATTTTTTTATAATTGCACCAAAGGATATACGAATTATACCAGCATTCTTGAAAGTCGGAAGGGATTCATAAAACGAGGGTGGCAGGGATAGTGACCAAATTTTCAGGGAGCTGGGAGATGGACCTTTCACCATTCAATCAAGTTAATGATCCCCCTGGTACTATTCCGCTATAATGCATTTAATAATGGTGGAGCGTAAATGTCGAAATATAGCCTTCATCTATCTTATCTAAAGGCTGTTTTCACATACTTTGTTGCTATTTACCTGGTAGTGAGTTGTTGTTGATTTCCCCTCCAGCTAGCTTTCCGCGGGGCGGGCGGTGAGACCCGCAGGCACTCGCTTTCCTCGGGCGGWCCGCCCGAGGAAAGCGAGTGCCTTGAGGTAACGTTCAAATTGTACAAACCCAAAAAAACTGCAGACAAACTCGATTTTCATCGAGTTTGTCTGCAGTTTGAAGCATCCATAATTGGATCCTTTTTTCTATGGGGCATATGAAATTCGTAGTATAAGTCCTTTGTTAAAGCTTATTAAGTATTAGCTTGGCACAAACTTAAGTATTCCTTCCAGATAAACACCTTGTTCTTTTCGCGAGCATTCCCTCAACTTGATTCTTCCCTCTTTTTCTAGCTCCTTGGCTAATTGGACTACCTTAGTTCCATCTTCGGATATTTCGACTGAAAAGAAATTGCCCCGAGTGGAAGTTTGAATGAACTTGAATAATCTATCTTTATTCATTTAAACATCTCCTTATTCATAACAAGTTCGACATAAAAGATCATCCACCTGCGATAAATACGAAATAAAAAACTTCTTTTCTGCATACAACCAATATTAATTCAATGGATGCAAAAGGAAATGCATTCTTTCTACGTTCATTCCATATTCCCTCGTTAACTTAAAACAGCTCAGAAAAAGTAAAAAAGCCAAAACCTTAAAAGGTTTTGACTTTTTTCTGTTAGTGTCCCAGGAGAGATTCGAACTCCCGACCGACGCCTTAGAAGGGCGTTGCTCTATCCAGCTGAGCTACTGAGACGTATCGCTGTTTTTCTTCAGTTCAGTACAAAACGGTCACTTTTCGAACTTAGACCGTAATCGTGATTTTTATTATAACTTAGTATAATACTCATTGCAATACTAGTAATATAATATTTTGAGGTGGGTTAGAATTACGACTAACAAATACTCAAACCATTTGGCAAGCATTCCTATGAAACACCTATATAGGCTCAATGACATCATCGTTAGCCTGGCTAGTATATTACATCATTCAAGTATTAATCCAATACAATGACACTCGCACCCCTACTTTAGAAACAACTTTCTCTATTGATACAATAAAAAAACATCCACTATTTAAATGGATGCCTTCTTGCAATTATTTAACTTGTTCTGTAGCAATTCTTTTAAAATTTCATTCGCATTTTCTTCACTCTGGTCATTTGTTCCAAGTTCTCCTTGGAAAGCTTTAGACAAAAAAGATTGTTCAAGAAGTTCTAACTTCGATGCTATCTTAACAAATCCACCGCACGGGACAAAAAGAACGTGTCTCTCGTGATGACTTAACATTTGAGCCATCAAATCAACAGTTAAATTTCACCAACTACCATTTATTTCAAGAATGACGAACTTTGGCTTTTAAGAACTGTTGATACTTCACAAAAGTGTTTGTATACTGACTGACACATTACATAATCACTTATAGTACGGCTTCTATTACCACTCACCTTCATTTGCCTTGTAATAACGTCTAGAGCGTTTGAAATCAAGATGGAGTCACTTAGAATAGCAGGCTGTTCAGTCCTAGCTTTTGAAGCGGCAGAATTGGAAACGGGTAATTCCTCTAATAACCCTCTTACGTCTACTTTAACATCTAATAATCCTTTTCTTTTGGTCATACGAAAAAACCTCCTATATCGTTAGTAATGTAAGTCGATATACGGTGTAATTTCTTACATGACCGTTATACTGACCGTTTCACTAAACGATATAGAAGGTTGTCGTAGCGGGCTTTATAACCGCTTTGTTAGTGTCCCAGGAGAGATTCGAACTCCCGACCGACGCCTTAGAAGGGCGTTGCTCTATCCAGCTGAGCTACTGAGACGTTTATGATATAAGTTGCGGTAAAACTTATGTATTACCTTAACTGTTCCCTTAGGACACTTCTTATTATAGTAGGATATAAAAAGAAAGTCAACGGTTTTTCATAAAAAGTTTTTTCTTTTTTTCATGAACCAGGAAGCGGGGAAAAACGCTTCCTGGTTATTATACATGAAGTCATCCCATTTGATAAACATTTCTTAGTTCCTCAACGATTTTTCCTTCAAGGTCATAATAGGTGATTGCAAGTTGGTTTGTTCCCATTTCCAAAATGGCGTAGGTTTTCTCTTTTCGTCCCCGCGGCTGGCGTATGCTTCCCGGGTTGATGAAGAGCTTGCCGTCAATCAATTCGGAACCTGCAGCGTGGGAATGACCAAAACAAATAATATCCGCTTCAGCCTCTTCACTTTTATACGCTAAATTCATCAAGGTCATATTTATGTTATAGAGGTGTCCATGCGTAATGAAAAAACGCTTGCCTGAGATGTTCTCCACAATATCATCCGGATATGCCGAATCATAGTCGCAATTCCCGCCAACGGCCAAAAACTCCGACATGTAAGGATCATTTCTTTCCAACTCTGAATCACCGCAATGGATCATGGCAGCAACTTCTTGTTTATGACGGTCGATTATCATGCTGATTTCATGAGTTAAGCCATGACTGTCACTCATTATTAGCACTTTCATCGTCACATTCCTTCTTCCCTTTTTAGAAATAGATCAAGCCTTTCATCTAGCGCCCTCAATGCGTGGGCACGGTGGCTGATTTGGTTTTTTTCCTCTTTTGTCAATTCGGCGTTTGTTTTGCCCTGCTCTTTAACAAAAAAGATTGGATCATAACCAAATCCATTCGTTCCTGAAGGCTGTTCGGTAATCAAGCCCTCCATCGTCCCCGATACAGTAATCGTTTCCTGGTAGGGCGACGCAAGTGCCAAGGCGCAATAAAATCTCGCCGTTCTTTCCTCTTCCGGCACGCCTTCCAGTTCCCTAAGGACTTTTTCCGTGTTCGCTTCATCACTCTTGGACTCTCCAGCATAGCGCGCAGAATATACGCCCGGACGGCCATCCAATGCATCTACAATCAATCCGGAATCATCCGCAATGACAAAGTGGCCTAGCCGATGGGCGATGGCCTCTGCTTTCAGGATCGCATTTTCTTCAAAAGTTGTACCTGTTTCCTCCACATCCGGTGCATCCGGTACATCAAGAAGCGTTTTGACTTCATACCCTTTAGCAGAGAACAAGCTTTCAAATTCCTTTGCTTTCCCTTTATTTTTCGTTGCAATGATTACTGACTTCATTTTTCATTTCACCCTTTTTGTATTTTTCGGCTATGGATTCAAGAGCTTTTCTAGCAAGGCTCTTTTTGAGCTTAGAAAGAAATAGCTGTAACTCGTTATATGTAAAAGCCGTTTTTTCTCCAGTTCCCTGCGATTGAATGAATTCACCGCTGCCTGTCATGATGAGATTCATATCACAAGGGCCGCTGAATCTTCCAGATAATTTCAGTCTACCACAACTCCCGCTTCTGCAATAACCCCGAAAATTGCAGAAGCCAGAAATTTTCAGCTGAAATACTGCCAGTTCTCCTGCAATTTTTAAAACAAGCAGCCAAAGCGACGAAGGCTTCTTTAATGGTACCTGTCCTAGTGCCGCCACCTGCGTGAATTACACAATCAATTTAGGTCGATCGAACACCGGGCGCTTTCGCATGACTGTTAAAAAAGAGAGATTTAAACAGAAGAAGATTAACCTGCATTTTCAAGCTTCAATTTCAATGTTAAAACTTAGATTCTGTCTAGAACTTCGGAATACCTTTAAAAAAATCATAAAGTTTCAGGAAGGAAGATCATTGAAGCTCTTTAGCACTCGGGGATGCAGCAGAGAATTAAGCACAAATCTGTTTAGCCCGGAAGTGTCCATTTTTCAAAAGAATTAGTCCGGCCATATAGAATTTGGAGGAAAATTTAATAGTCATAAGGAAATCTAACGTTGTAATTTTTCACTTATGTTAAAGATTCCCCCTAATGAATTACATTATTACAAGGTATTTTTTTCTTTTAAAATTTTATTTATGTAAAAACTTTTTAACGAAGAGAGAATGTTTGGTGGAAATACCTTTCAACCTAAACAATGGTTAATTGGATTTTTCTATGAACATTTAAGCAAGGGGCTAAGCATGCAAAAAGAATGTAACCATTAGACTATTGTTATTGGTGATAAAAAAGAATAAGAGGCAGCTGCTGGCTGCCTCCTTGTGCTATATCCATATAAGATCGTTCTTTAAAAGCTACCTGTGTTGACTTTCTCTGGACGGACCACTGGTTCAGATAGTTTCTTACCTTCCTCATTAAGAATATCGGCGCTGCCCTGCACTTGTACTTCAACGCTTTCAATTCCTTTCTGTTCAGTTAAAGAAAGGACCAAAGCATCAAGGACTTCTTGTGACACCTTTTTCTCTTTAAAACTTCCAAGGATATTTTCATTGAAGTTGAGGCTGACCTTACCTTCTGCCACTTTAGGTTTGTCAAGTAAAGCTACATCACTCATGAACCCCGTTTGCAAGTTAGAACCCGAAGGACTCTTCGTTAACTCTTGGACGGCAGCTGTTACATTATCAGACACCGTTTCGCTGATCCGGCGTGTTACCGGAACATAATAGGAGTACTCCTCGTCACCGCCTACATAATAAACGGTCAGTGCTTTGGAATTCGAAATGTCGACCACGTCACTCGTATCGATATTGATTCCTGAAGATCTTGAGATATTCTCATCTATCGGTGTGCCATTGACCGGCATTTCGGAAATATCTTCCCCATTTATTCTCATTTGGATTTTATCGACCGAGTCGAATTGCGTCAGGGTCCATGTAATGGCTTGAAGGATTTTAAGTTCATCCTCTTTTTGATAGTTTTTGAACTCCGGCGAAAAGTCCGCTACAGCCACTCCATCTTTAATGTTTACGCTTATTTGGGTATCGGCAGGAATGACCGCCCTGAACCCATTCGGAAGTTTATCCGTGACTGGACCGTTATCGACAAGGTAATCAAGCGCCTGTTTGGCGACGGCTTCCGATTTAGGAAGTTCCAATGTCTGTGGAACCACATACCCACTTTTATCAATTAAATATAACTCTGTCTTCACTGTTTTCGATTCAACAGCACCAGCGCCTTTTTCTCCATCTGTTGCAGGCTTTTCTTCATCATTCTTTTCTTTTAATGAAGATTCATCATCGACTAATGAAATATCCTTTGGTGGATCAATTTCCTTTTTCTCTTCACCGCCAAATAATCCGCATCCCGAAAGCCAAAAAGAAGATGCCAGAATGGTCACAGCCATTGTTACTTTTGATTTATTGGACATAAAATCACTCCTAGGACAGTTTGTACTCCTATTTATACGAGCCCTAAGGGAAAATAGACCAATTATTTTCCGCTCTGATAATCGAGCTAGGCAATTTGCCCGTACTGCTGCATGTTTGTAAGCCTTCAACGGGATTTCGGGCCTTCTGCCAGTGGATGAATCTGTTAATATACCTTATTTCCCATAATCACCATATCCATTGTCCGCTTCACGAAAAAAAGACTTCCAAATGGAAGCCTTATAGGTGATCAATTTTAATTGTTTCGATTGTATCGGTATGAATACCGAGCCAGCTCGATGCGATAGAACCAAACATATCTCTTGAACCGGTAGTATAAAAGCGATGAACCGGACGGAGCTTGCTTTTATTGATTAATTTATAATAATCCAAAATGACACTTGCCTCACGGGCCGTCTCTTCCCCAGAGGAAATGACTTGTACTCCATCCCCCATATAGGAAGAGATTACAGGCCCCAGCAGTGGATAATGGGTACAGCCAAGAATCAATGTGTCGATCTTCGTTTTCTTCAGCGGGTTCAAGGTTTGTGCCACGACCCTATTGACGATACCCCCTTGAAACTCCCCGCTTTCCACGATTGGGACAAATTTCGGGCATGCTAAACTATCTACTTTCACATCGGAATTGATGGAAGCAAGTGCGTCGTCATAAGCTTTGCTTTTTACCGTGCCTTCCGTACCAATAACGCCAATATGCAAGGAATCAGAAACTTTCAATGCCGCCCTTGCCCCAGGATGGATGACACCCAATACAGGAATCGGAAGTATTGCCCTGATTTCATCCAGTACAGCTGCAGTCGCCGTATTGCAAGCGATGATCAGCATTTTTATATCCTTCTTCATCAGGAACCTCGTCATTTGCCATGTGAAGGTTTGGACATCTTTTTTGGTCCTCGGCCCATAAGGGCATCTTGCTGTATCACCTAAGTAAATTATATTTTCATTTGGAAGCTGGCGCATGACTTCTTTAGCTACTGTCAAGCCGCCTACCCCTGAATCAATGATGCCTATCGGTTGTTTCAAAAAACTCGCCTCATTTTTCTTTCATTTCTTGATGTAGTTTTGCTAAAATCCCTCGGAGGGACACGATGTCAGATTCGTTGAAATTGACTAATACGCCACTCAAGTACTGCTGCCGTTTATTAATCACTTCTTCGATAATCCGTTCCCCTTCGTCAAGAAGGTGAATACGAACCACACGCCGGTCCTTTTCATCTTTGACACGCTTAACAAGCTGATGTTTCTCCATGCGGTCAATCAGATCCGTCGTTGTGCTGAAGGCGAGAAACATCTTCGTGGACAATTCGCCAATCGTCATGTCGCCTGCTTCAAAAAGCCATTGCAAAGCCAGGAATTGAGGAATGGTAATTTTATAATCATTGAGAATTTCCCGTCCCCTTTGCTTAATCCATGACGATACATAGCGCAATTCCCTCTCAATATCGGCTACATAAGCAACCTGCTTCTCTTCATCCATACACACAGCTCCCCACCACTTCATGAAACTTATCATACTACCATTTTGGATGAAAGTGAAATGATTTTCAAGATTGATTGTCCGGAATCCATAATGAAACCCCCTTCATAAAAATAAGCAGCATCCAAAGAAGTCAAAACAACCAAATTGTTTTGGCCTTCCTTATATGCTGCCAACTAGACGGGAGAGAAATATTTATAAGTCTTTATTAAGAGTCAACACATTAAAGCTTAAGTTCCCCCATACGAAGGAGTTCTATGACTGCCTGCGAACGTCCTTTAACTCCAAGCTTCTGCATCGCATTCGAAATATGGTTTCGAACTGTTTTTTCGCTAATAAACAATTCACCTGCGATTTCTTTTGTTGTTTTGTCTTGTACTAGTAACTCAAATACTTCTTTTTCTCTTTTGGTGAGTAGTGGCTTATGAGTGAATTCGTTCTCCTTCAAGTAATGTTACCCTCCTTGCCTTCACCAGCATAAAACCCGGAGTGGGTGTCTATTTAGTCAAGATATAGTATGTTGGCCGGGGCAAGGGAGTGACTCTTTTACTTGTCTAAATCGAAATATTTTTAGGTATGTTCAAGCTCTGTATGCAACAACGACCGCTTCATCTCTTCTGTCCAAGGTATCGGCTTTCCGGTGGCTTTGGAGACCTGGACAATCGTTCCCCTGCCCGTGAAACAAATTGAACCATCGTGTTTGCTTCCCATATAATGTATATCTACAGAAGATTTTCCGATATGGTCAGCTTTCACATGAATTGTCAATTGATCATTGAAAAACACCTGCTTCAGGTAATCACATTGTAGATCTGCAACAACCGGCATCTCACCACCTTCAGCCGAGGTCCAATCCTTCATAAAACCCATGCTCTGGAAATATTCAATCCGCGCTTCTTCAAAATAAGTAAAAGGAATCGTGTTATTCAAGTGCCTAAACATATCCGTTTCCGAAAAGCGAACCTTAATCTCATGTTTAAAGGAAAAATCATTGATCCACTCGGTTATATTATCGATATATGATATTCTGTTCAACTTGTGCACTCCCTTTCGAATATGAATGACTATTCACTCATTTTATAAGAAAACAACGATAATGAAAAGGGTTTTCTATTGAAAGCTGTTTAATTTGATTATTGCTCACGTCACTAATCATAACGAGCATCCTTTGCAGGAGGCCGATGTCAATGGGTGTGGCCGATTTCCTCCTCCAATTCTCCATTCACACTTTGATCTTAGCTTTTTTCAGAGCGCTTGCAAAGCTATCATCTTTTATGGATTTGGCTACCGGTCCCTATCGTTCAAGTATTGAATTCACCCAAATGTAAAAACAAAGAAAAAAAAGAACCCATATCAAAATAGATACAGGTTCTTTCATTTTCATTTTTAAACTTCGTCGCTTCCAAAGAAGTTACGGAATTGTTGAATGGCAGTATCACGGTTCAATGCTGCAATCGAAGTCGTTAATGGAATTCCTTTAGGGCAAGACTGCACACAGTTTTGTGAGTTACCGCAGTTTGCAAGTCCTCCATCGGACATGATTGTATTTAAACGTTCCGCTTTATTCATTGCACCAGTTGGATGTGCGTTGAATAAACGAACTTGTGATAATGGTTGTGGTCCCATGAAGTCTGAATTGCTGTTCACGTTCGGACAGGCTTCCAAACAAACACCGCAAGTCATGCATTTAGACAATTCATATGCCCATTGACGTTTCTTTTCTGGCATACGCGGTCCTGGTCCAAGATTGTACGTTCCATCGATTGGAATCCATGCTTTTACCTTTTTCAATGAGTCGAACATACGGCTGCGATCGACTTGAAGGTCACGAACAACAGGGAAGGTACGCATTGGAGCAAGACGAACCGGCTGCTCCAATTGATCGATAAGAGCTGTACATGATTGTCTTGGTTTACCATTGATAACCATTGAACAAGCACCACATACTTCTTCAAGACAGTTCATATCCCATGCGATTGCTGTAGTGTGCTTGCCTTGTACAGTTACCGGATTACGACGAATTTCCATAAGAGCGGAAATTACATTCATATTCGGACGGTACGCTAATTCAAATTCCTCATCATAAGGAGCTGAATCCGGTGTATCTTGACGAGTGATTATAAAACGGACTGTTTTAGTCTCAGATTTAGTTTCAACCATTTTTTTGCTCCCCCTCTTTAATGTTTCGTAGTGTAATCACGTTTACGCGGTGCGATCAGTGATACATCAATATCTTCATAATGGAATTCAGGTGCTTGATCCAAGCCTTTGAATGTTGCCATTGTCGTTTTCATGAATTCATCATCATTACGTTCTGGGAAATCAGGTTTGTAATGTGCTCCGCGGCTTTCATCACGGTTTAACGCACCAATTGTGATTACACGAGCCAATTGCATCATGTTTTGCAGCTGTCTAGTGAATGCAGCTCCTTGGTTACTCCATTTTGCCGTGTCATTGATGTTAATTTTCTTGTAACGTTCCATCAACTCAAGAATCTTGTTATCCGTTTCTTTCAGCTTGTCATTGTAACGAACTACAGTAACATGCTGTGTCATCCACTCACCAAGTTCTTTGTGCAGGACGTAAGCATTTTCGTTACCATCAAGAGACATGACATCATTCCATTTTTCCTGTTGTTGTTTTTCGTAGCCTTCAAACAATGAAGCAGGAATGGATTCTGAAGTTTTATCAAGGCCTTCAATATATTTAACGGCATTCGGTCCAGCGACTGAACCACCAAAAATTGCAGAAAGAAGTGAGTTCGCACCAAGACGGTTACCGCCATGTTGAGAGTAGTCACACTCACCTGCAGCGAATAAACCTTTAATGTTAGTCATTTGGTCATAATCAACCCAAAGTCCGCCCATGGAATAGTGAACGGCAGGGAAAATTTTCATTGGAACTTTACGAGGGTCTTCACCCATGAATTTCTCGTAGATTTCAATGATTCCGCCAAGTTTAATATCAAGTAATTTAGGATCTTTATGAGATAGATCCAGGTAAACCATGTTTTCTCCATTAATACCAAGCTTCATGTTCATACATACGTCGAAAATTTCACGAGTCGCGATATCACGAGGTACTAGATTACCGTAAGCAGGGTATTTTTCTTCAAGGAAATACCAAGGTTTTCCGTCTTTATATGTCCAGATACGTCCACCTTCACCACGAGCGGATTCACTCATTAGACGAAGTTTGTCATCTCCAGGGATTGCTGTTGGGTGAATTTGAATGAACTCACCATTTGCATAATTTACACCTTGTTGATAAACGATGGAGGCTGCTGAGCCTGTATTGATCATTGAGTTAGTCGATTTACCGAAAATGATTCCAGGGCCGCCGCTCGCCATGATGACTGCGTCGCCAGGGAATGATTTGATTTCCATTGAAGTCAGGTTTTGAGCTACGATACCGCGTGCCGTTTGATCATCATCGATAACGGCTCCAAGGAATTCCCAGCCTTCATATTTCGTTACAAGGCCTTCAACTTCATAACGGCGAACCTGCTCGTCCAATGCGTAAAGTAATTGCTGACCAGTCGTTGCACCAGCGAATGCTGTACGGCTATGTTGAGTACCACCGAAACGACGGAAATCAAGAAGACCTTCAGGAGTACGGTTGAACATAACGCCCATACGGTCAAACATATGGATGATTGACGGTGCTGCATCGCACATCGCTTTAACCGGCGGTTGGTTAGCCAAGAAGTCTCCGCCATAAACTGTATCGTCAAAGTGGATAAATGGAGAATCCCCTTCACCTTTTGTATTTACTGCCCCATTGATTCCGCCTTGGGCACAAACTGAGTGAGAGCGTTTAACAGGTACTAAAGAAAATAAATCAACCTGTTGTCCCAGCTCTGCTGCTTTGATCGTAGCCATTAACCCAGCTAGACCTCCACCTACGATAATAATTTTACCTTTACCCAATTCTGTCACTCCCTTATTTCCATTAGCAAAGCTATGTTTTTCCTAACAATTATAAATGAACCCCATCTTCTTATACGAAAGCGAAAATTGCACTTACTCCAACATAAGAAAGAAGAACGAAAATGATCAAAGTAACGTAAGTCATGATTTTTTGTGATTTAGGTGAAATTGTCAGACCCCAGCTCACTGCAAATGACCATAATCCATTTGAGAAGTGGAAAATTGTCGAAATGACCCCAACTAAATAAAATGCAATCATAAATGGATTAGAGAAAATCTCTGCCATCATGTCAAAGTCAACCTCTGTACCCATAGCTACTTGGATCCTAGTTGACCATACATGCCAAACAAGGAAAATCAACGTAATGATTCCGCTTAGACGTTGTAAAAAGAACATCCAATTTCGGAAAAACCCAAATCTACCCAAATTATTTTTAGCCGTGAACGCGATATAAATCCCGTAAACAGCATGATAAATCAAAGGTAAGAAAATGATGAAGATTTCCAGGAAATAACGAAACGGTATGCTTTCTAAGAAATGTGCTGCTGAATTAAATGATTCCGGTCCCTTTGTTGCCATATAGTTGGTAACTAAATGCTCCAACAAGAACAGCCCGATCGGAATAACTCCAAGTAGTGAATGAAGTCTACGATTCCCAAACTCACGATTTTTTGCCACTAAGTGCCCCCCCTTAATTTGTGAAAAATCATGCAAAGATAAACTGGTGGCTACCTTTTATCTCCGCGTGAAAATAAAGTATAGAGTCAGAAAACTCCCCTATACTTCCGTTTACAATTATGTGACATGTCCATTTTACTCCTGACTTCTATGTGCGTCAAGAAAACGGATACAAGAATTCTCTTTTTCAGAATAGATTTTATTGGATTAAATTGTCTATTTTTTATTCATCAAGAAGATATTTTGGAGAAATTACTAATTAAACTATTAATATCTCGGTATAATTTATCATTTTTTCCCAATTGATATTTAAATAAATAAAAAACAGTATAATTTGCAAAAGAAAAACGTTTATAATAGATTAACAGAAAGAGGCGATAAACTATGAAAAAAAATATTGCTGCTGCGATAGAAGAAGAGATTCCAGCTGAGGAAATTCAAACTGAAGAATTCCAAGTTCCAGCTTTCGGATACGAATTAATCAGAGAAGTTCTATTGAACGATATTCTCGGAAAAGACTCTAATCAAATCCTCTATTGGGCAGGTAAACAGTTAGCACGTAAATTCCCATTAAATGGCGATCAAGAAGTTATTGAATTTTTCCAGAGCGCGGGATGGGGCACCCTGGAAATCATGAAGTATACGAAAAACCAGATGGAATTATCACTGACGGGTGAAATAATCAGCCGCCGTATGGATTTACATCCTGACTGTCACTTCCAACTTGAAGCCGGTTTCCTTGCCGAGCAGTTTACACTGCAAAAAAAGTTCCTAAGCGAATCAACGGAAGAAATCAAACGCCGCGCAAAAAAAGTGATATTCACCATTCAATGGGATCCCAGAGATCAAATCTAATGAGCCCTTAAAACAGACTTACCCTTTTTACCGGAAGTCTGTTTTTTATTGGACTCCTTACTCTCAAGCTAGCACATTTGCATGCTGCCCAAGTTTAAATGCTTCATGAAGAGATTCGACCGCCTTCACCATTTCCTTTTCATTGACGACAGTCGAGACTTTAATTTCAGATGTGCTGACCATTTTCACTTGGATGCCTGTATTGGCCATCACTTCAAACATCTCGGCAGCCACTCCTGGATTGGAAACCATACCAGATCCGACGATGGACACCTTGGCCAATCCGCCCTCCGTTTCGACTCGGTCGAATGACAATTGTTCCTTATTGTTTTCCAGTACGATCAAGGCCGCTTGCGTATCTTCACTTTTTGTGGAAAATGATAGATTGGTCGTATCCTCGGCTGTCATGCTTTGAATGATGATGTCCACATTAATCCGGTTTTTCGCAAGTGTCGTGAAAATTGTGGATAATGCACCAAGTGATTGGGGCAATCCATATATTGTGACCCTTGTAATACTGTCTTCAAAAGCAATGCCGCGTACAATTAAGTTTTCTTCCATAGTTGCTTCCTCCTCAATGATCGTTCCTGATTCTCTCTCCATGCTCGAACGGACTTCAAGCGGAATTTGATAATTTTTTGCATATTCTACAGCCCTTGGATGAAGGACGCCCGCCCCTAGGTTGGCAAGTTCCAGCATCTCATCATAAGAAATGGATTGGAGTTTACGCGCGGCTTTTATGTAGCGTGGATCCGTAGTGAAAACACCCGTTACATCCGTATAAATATCGCATCTATCCGCATTCAGCGCTGCAGCGATGGCAACTGCCGTCGTATCGGAACCGCCTCGTCCTAAGGTCGTGATTTCCCCATTTGCATCGTTCCCCTGGAAACCGGCAACGACCACAATTTTCTTCTCCTGGAGCTGAGCTTGAATCCTCGTGGCATCGATGTTTAAAATCCGGGCATTCCCATGAACGGATTCCGTTTGCATGCCAGCCTGCCAGCCAGTGTAAGAAATGGCTTCATGTCCCTCTTCAATCAATGCCATCGTTAACAGGGATATCGTGACCTGTTCCCCCGTAGTCAATAGCATATCCATTTCCCTCTTGCTCGGTGTTCCGGAAATATCCCGGGCCATGGAAACCAATTGATCCGTGGTTTTCCCCATAGCTGAAACAACGACGACTACCTCATTTCCATTCTTCACTTCCTCGATTACCCTATTGGCAACATTTTTTATTTTTTCTACGCTTCCGACGGATGTCCCGCCGAACTTTTGAACGATTAATGCCATCCTAATGCACCCTCTCTACCTTTTTAGGCAATAAAAAAAGCAATGAGAAATATCTCATTGCTGTGATCACATATCCAATACTGTAAACACAGTGAGATAGCTCTCCAGGGCATAAACCCTGACAATCCGCCATTTATTAAATGTCAGACCAGAAAAACAAGGTATGAGTCTTGTCTTCCTTCGGCGTCATCCCCTTTCAAAACCTTTCATGGAAGCTCATACTTCTCCAGGTTTTTACTCTTGAATTCCGCACCTCTATCAGCACTTTTAAGTTGTCTAGTTAAAAATTCCTTCTTATCATAGCATAGAGAATTGCCTGCAGCAAGATTATTCTTGTAATTTTCTAACGATTCCCTCTGCTACCCCTTTTGGCATGCCAGCTTCCATAATTTCCTCGGCCGTGGCCTCTTTGATTTTCTTCAATGACCCAAAATGCCTTAATAATTGCTTCCTCCGCTTTTCCCCGACTCCCGGAATATCATCAAGCTGGGAGTGAACGGCGTTTTTCCCGCGTAGCTGGCGATGAAACGTAATCGCGAACCGATGCACCTCATCCTGAATTCTTTGCAATAGATAAAATTCCTGGCTCCGTGAATCAAGAGGTACGAGTTCAAGCGGATTTCCAATCATTAATTGTGAAGTCCTATGCTTTTCATCCTTAATGAGACCTGAAAGTGGTATATCAAGGCCTAATTCATTCTCCAAAATATCCCTTACAGCTTCCACATGTCCCTTTCCTCCATCAATGATGATTAAGTCCGGAAGCGGCAGCCCTTCTTTCAATACTCGTGAATACCTTCTTCTGACCACTTCACGCATCGATTCATAATCATCAGGTCCCTGGACCGTTTTGATCTTATATTTACGGTACTCCCTTTTTTCCGGTTTCCCATCAATGAACACGACTAATGCGGAAACAGGGTCACTTCCCTGGATATTCGAGTTGTCGAAAGCTTCAATTCGATGCGGGGTGTAGATCCCTAATTGGTTCCCGAGGTTTTCCACCGCATTGATCGTTCTTTCTTCATCCCGTTCAATCAATGAAAATTTTTCCTGAAGGGCGATGGAGGCATTTTCATTCGCCAATTTAAGCATGTCTTTTTTCGATCCCCGTTTCGGGTGAATCGTTTTGACACCTAGCAGACCTTCGGCCATTTCAGCATCCACTGACTCAGGCAGCAGGATTTCCTTTGGTTTAAAGTGGTTGGTAATCTCGTAAAACTGACCGAGGAATGTAAGAAGCTCCTGTTCCGGTTCATCATAGACAGGAAAAAGTGAAACATCCCTTTCGATCAATTTACCCTGTCGGACAAAAAATACCTGAACGCACATCCAGCCTTTATCATAGGCAAACCCAAATACATCCCTGTCGATGAAATCGGTCGTCATCATTTTCTGCTTCTCCATCGTAATATCGATGTGGGCAATTTTGTCACGATACTCCTTGGCCCTCTCGAAATCGAGCTCCTCTGATGCCTCTAGCATTTTTTCAGTCAGCTCTTTTTTTATCTCAGTATGTCCGCCATTCAAAAACCGGTTGATATCATCCACCATTTTTTTATATTCCTGTTCCTCAACATCATATACACATGGGGCCAGACACTGGCCAAGGTGATAATAAAGACACACGCGATCCGGTAAGGTATTGCATTTTCTAAGGGGATAGATGCGATCGAGCAATTTTTTCGTTTCGTTGGCTGCAAAAGCATTCGGATATGGACCGAAATATTTCCCTTTATCTTTTTTGACTTTACGCGTAATAATTAGCCGTGGATGCCGTTCCGCCGTCAGCTTGATGAAAGGATACGTCTTATCATCCTTAAGCATGACATTATATTTTGGATCATGTTTTTTGATTAAGTTCAACTCTAAAATGAGAGCCTCGATATTGGAAGAGGTTACGATGTATTCGAAATCCTCTATCTCACTCACCAGCCGCAAGGTTTTTCCATCATGAGATCCCGTGAAATAAGAACGGACACGATTTTTCAACACTTTCGCTTTGCCTACATATATGATTGTTCCCTGACGATCTTTCATTAAATAACAACCAGGTTGATCGGGAAGAAGGGCAAGTTTATTCTTTATTTGTTGGTTCATGCATTCAGCCTCCTGTTCTCCCATTTTACAATTATTATATATCAAGATAGCGAAAAAAGCTTCAAGTCCGTAGACTTGAAGCTTTTTTTAGCTATCTTGCTATTACGCGTGTTTTGCAATAAGTTCAGCAAGTGCTTCTTTAGGTTGGAAACCAACCACTTTATCCACCACTTCACCGTCTTTAAGGACGATTAGTGTCGGGATGCTCATCACACCGAATTTCCCAGCTGTTTCTTGGTTTTCATCTACATCCACTTTTACGATTTTCGCTGTATCGCCAATTTCAGTATCAAGCTCTTGAAGAACAGGAGCGATCATTTTACAAGGTCCGCACCATGGAGCCCAAAAATCAACAAGAACTACACCTTCGTTAGTATCTGTAGTGAAAGTTTGGTCAGTTGCATTTACAATAGCCATATATATTTCCTCCTCAAATTTACTCCAATAACTAAAGACAGTATACCATCGTTGCTAGAATCGACGCCAATATTTTGCTTCAGTGGTAGGATGTCCAAAAAAAGAGTAAATATGCAGGCTCAAGCCTTGCCGAATAACACCAAAAAATGAAGGGTCCAGACATGTATCGGCTTTTGCCAAATGTCTTGCCCCTTCATTTTTTTCTATTAAGCGTTAACTTTTAGTTTTTTGAATTCTTCAGTCAGTAATGGAACGACTTCGAAAAGGTCCCCGACAATTCCATAATCAGCTATATTGAATATATTGGCTTCCGGGTCTTTGTTGATGGCAACGATAACCTTGGAGTTGGACATCCCAGCTAAATGCTGGATCGCTCCAGAAATTCCGCAGGCGATATAAAGGTCAGGTGTAACGACCTTACCCGTTTGCCCGATTTGCAAAGAGTAATCGCAATAGTCCGCATCACATGCACCGCGGGAAGCACCTACCGCTCCGCCAAGAACTTGTGCCAGTTCTTTTAATGGTTCAAAACCATCTTCACTTTTCACGCCACGGCCGCCTGCGATGATTACTTTTGCTTCTGAAAGGTCGACCCCTTCACTAGCTTTTCTAACAACATCTTTTATGATTGTTCGTAAATCCTTAATATCCACACTTAATGTAGTTACCTCACCAGAGCGTGACTCATCTTTCGCTAATGGTTCAATATTGTTCGGACGGATTGTCGCGAATATCACGCCATCTGTAACAATTTTCCTTTCAAATGCTTTACCAGAATATATCGGGCGGGTGAAAACGATATTTCCGCCTTCTTCTTCAATGGATGTAACATCGGAGATCAATCCTGATTCAAGTTTTCCAGCCAATTTAGGTGCAAGGTCTTTTCCTAAGGCCGTATGCCCAAAGAAAATCCCTTCTGGCTTTTCCTGCTCGATGACTGCAAGCAAGCCTTGAGCATAACCATCTGAAGTATATTGTTTCAATTGATCATTTTCTACAGCAATAACCCGGTCCGCACCATACTGGATCAATTCATCACCGAAATTTTTAACACTGCCACCAACTAAAACACCTACGATTTCCCCGCCATCTGCAGCAAGTTTAGCCGCACCGATAGCTTCAAATGATACATTTCTTAGTGAACCGTCGCGAACTTCGCCCAATACAAGAAACTTTCTAGCCATTTATAAAAACCTCCTGTGCTCTATTTTATCTATTTGTCGTGTGTTGTTGTTTTGAAAAGGACCGTTTCGATTAAATCACTTTTGCTTCGCTGCGTAATAATTGAACAAGTTCGCTAACTTGATCACCGATTTCGCCGGTCAATACTTTACCAGCTTCTTTTTTAGCAGGAAGATAGATTTCAATCGTTTTTGTTTTTGCTTCAACATCTTCTTCTTCCAAATCCAGATCATCCAATTCCAATTCTTCAAGCGGCTTCTTCTTCGCTTTCATGATTCCTGGCAAAGAAGGATAACGTGGCTCATTTAGACCTTGCTGAGCTGTCACTAACAATGGAAGGGATGCTTCGATCGTTTCAGAGTCCCCTTCAACATCACGGATAACGCTTACATTTCCATTTGCGATATCAAGCTTAGTGATTGTTGTAATATAAGGAATTTCCAATATCTCGGCAACACGCGGCCCCACCTGACCGGAACCGCCATCGATTGCAACATTCCCCGCAATGATTAAATCGGCATTTTTACCTTTTAAGTATTCGCCTATAATTTTGGCAGTCGTGAATTGGTCGCCATTTTCTATGTCGTCTTCTATATTTATCAATACGGCTTTGTCAGCCCCCATTGCAAGCGCTGTGCGTAATTGCTTTTCAGCCTCTTCGGTGCCGACAGAAATAACCGTTACTTCGCCGCCCTGTGCATCACGCACTTGAATTGCTTCTTCAACAGCATACTCATCGTATGGATTTATGATGAATTCTGCTCCATCCTCATTAATTTTCCCATTGGATAGTGTAATTTTTTCTTCTGTATCAAATGTTCTTTTCAGCAGCACATAAATGTTCAAGATAATACCTCCCGAATGATTTGAGTTTTGAAGATTATGAATTTTATTGATATATATTATTGTATTCTTCAGGTTTCACCAAAATCCTRCATAATATTTAAAAATAGTTATTTATCTGACGGGAAACATCATTTCCCTTTGAATACCGCTTCCCTTTTTTCAATAAAAGCGCCAATTCCTTCTTGTGCATCAGCCGTATCGAAAGCTTGGCCAAAGAGGACTGCCTCCCTCTCCACACCTTTATAGTAGGAATCATGCTTGGAATAATTTAATAATTCTATAGCCGCCTTTAAAGCGAGTGGGCTCTTCCTGGCAATTTTATTGGCTAGTTCCTTCGCTTTTGGAATCAGTTCTTCATCCGTGAAGGAATGATTTGCCAATCCATATTGCACAGCTTGGATACCTGTAATCGGTTCACTTGTAAACAGCATTTCCGCGGCCTTTGCCATACCGACATATCGAGGAAGGCGTTGAGTGCCGGCAAACCCGGGGATTAAGCCCAACTGCAGCTCAGGCAAACCTAGTTTTGCCCTTTCGGTTACCAAACGGATGTGACAGGACATAGCCAGCTCCAATCCTCCGCCAAGCGCCGCCCCATGAATGGCTGCAATGACCGGTTTTGGAAAAGATTCAATTTTCTCAAATGCAGCTTGACCATTCTTGGTCAGTTTCTCGAAAGCTTTACCATTTTTCAATTCAGTAAACTCTTTAATGTCTGCTCCTGCAGAGAAAAACCTTCCTTCACCATGAAGAACGACAACCCGTACGGATTCGTCCTGCTCCATTTGATCGAAGGCCTGTGAAAGCTCCCCGATGATTGCCGATGAAAGAGCATTTGCGGGTGCATGATCAATCGTTATAAATGCCACATGATTTTCGACAGAAAGCTTAAGGTATTCCATATCTATCCCTCCAGGCATGTAGTCAAACTTTTTTGATAATTCAATATGTATCACTTCCCGATAAAACTGGAAGCAGAATTAACCGATTCTTTCGAGGATGGCTAGCCACCCTCTATTTAAATCGTTAACTTTTCAAGCCACAGCCGCCAATTAGAAGGCGGTGAACGTCTGTTGCAAGGTCTGGGAGCGAATACTTTTGCTCATTCATGACCCAAGTCGTCACTGTTTCGTCGATCGTTCCAAAAATCATCTGCCTTGCAAGTAAATTATTTAAATCAGGCAGAAATTCGCCGTTCTCTTTTCCTTCTATAATGATCTGATCGATTAAATGTAAATACCCTCTTAACACATCATTAATTCTTAGGCGTAATTCTTTATTAGACTGTCTTAATTCCAACTGAGTGACAATTGCTAAATTCACGTCTTCTGAAAGGTTTTGAAAATGTTTTTGGATGAGCACTTGCAGTTTTTCCGAAGCTGTGGTCTTTCCTTTTAGTTCTTCTTCGATCTGTTCCACAAAATAGCCCATCTTTTCATGGAATAATGATATTAGGATATCTTCTTTATTTTTAAAATAAAGATAAATGGTGCCATCCGCTACGCCTGCCTGCTTGGCGATTTTGGATACTTGGGCTTGATAATAACCGTTTTGGGCAATGACGATAACGGCCGCATCAATAATTTGATTATACTTTGGTCTGTTGCGTTTCACTGGATGTCCCCTTTCAGAAATGAATGAATCATCATTCATATTTCCATCATAAAATGACGACCCTTTACTGTCAAGGAAAAACTTCTAAGCGTCCTGGCATTCCACATGCTCATTGTACAGCCCCCACCCATAGGTTGTCCAGCCGTTCTGAAAACACGGAGCTTCATTCCGCTGCTCCGTCTAAAGGTGGATGCTTGTTTAAGCTTCTTTTCTATCCTCGGATATTTTTTTCTTCTCTTCTTCGATAAGGACTCTTCTCAATATCTTTCCTACCGTCGTTTTAGGAAGTTCTTTCCTGAATTCATAGCTGCGCGGCACCTTATAGGAAGCCAGGTTCTTTCTTGCAAAATCATTCAGTTCTTCTTCAGTGGCCTTGGCATTTTTTTTCAGTACGACATAGGCTTTGACGGTCTCACCGCGATATGGGTCAGGGATACCTGCCACGACTACCTCCTGTATGGCCTCATGCTCGTATAGAACCTCTTCCACTTCACGTGGATATATATTGAAGCCGCCTGCAATGATTGTATCTTTTTTCCTCTCGACTACATAAAAGAACCCCTGCTCATCCATGTAACCCAGATCGCCCGTTAGCAGCCAGCCATTTTTAAAAGTGCTTTCCGTTTCATCCGGGCGGTTCCAGTAACCTTGCATTACCTGTGGTCCTTTTATGGCAATCTCACCAATTTCATTCGGAGGAAGCTCTTCACCGGTTTCCAGGGATAGAATCACCGAGTCGGTATCTGGCCACGGCAATCCAATGCTTCCTTTTACACGCGGCTGATCCCAGATGAAATTAGCATGGGTCACCGGGGAGGTTTCAGACAGTCCAAAACCTTCAACCAGCTTCCCGCCGGTAATTTTCTCAAACTGCTCTTGGACCTCTAATGGCAATGGTGCAGAACCGCTTATACAGGCATTGATGGAAGAAAGGTCATATTTAGCGATATCCGGATGGTTCAATAGGCCAATATACATCGTTGGCGCTCCTGGAAACATGGTCGGTTTCTGTTTTTGGATGGTTTTAAGCGTTGCTTCAACGTCAAACTTTGGCATGATGATCATGGTGTTCCCCTCCATGATGGAAAGAACCAAGACTGTCGTCATACCGTACACATGGAAGAATGGCAGAATCGCAAGGACCCTTTCCTCACCGCGCTTATTTTTATAAAGCCAGGCATTGCACATTTTCGTATTTGACAGCAAGTTCTTATGGGTAAGCATGACACCTTTAGGAAAGCCTGTTGTCCCCCCTGTATATTGCAAAAGGGCAAGGTCATTATTCACATCGATAGGCTCGGTGACATCTTCGGGGATCTTTCGTTTCATGATTTCGGAAAATAAATGATGATTGCCCGAATGCTCCACATTGATGACGATTCCGTATTGCTTTTTTTGAATAAAAGGATAGATAAGATTTTTCGGGAAAGGCAAATATTCTTTGATAGCGGTTACAATTATATCTTCTATATCCGTTCTTGAAGCGACGGCAGCGACACGGGGAAATAAAATATCCATCGCTAAAATTATTTTCGCTCCGGAATCTTTCATTTGATACTCTAGTTCACGTTCGGTATACGTTGGATTCGTTTGAACCACGACTCCGCCGGCCATCAATATTCCAAAAAAACTTATGACACCCTGAGGGCAATTAGGAAGCATGACGGCAACGCGATCTCCTTTTTGAAGACCGATACTTTTTAAATAGGCTGCGAACTTTAACGCAGATTCATACACTTCTTGGAAAGTTAATTCTTTTCCCTGGAAATGAATCGATACTTTATCAGGGAATTCTTCGGCTGATTCCTTCAAAAAAGAATAAAGAGGTTTATCTTCGTACGACAAAACAGCTGGTATCTGTTCCGGATAAATAGCTTGCCATGGCTTATTGCTCATTTGCCCCCTCCTTCTGAATATTCCCAATACTCTTTATCATTATAATACAACCGGGATTTTCTTACAATTGTTGAAATTCAGAAAAGTAAGCATAAAAGCTGTTAATGAGTGGTGGAGCAGTCATTATGACTTGTACCTGCCAAGAGGAAATATTTGATAAAACGCTAAAAATGAGAAACAAAAAAAGGAGTGTTTTACTCCTTAGTTTTAATTCTATACCAATATTTATATTTTTCTTTAAATCCCAATTTTCCGTACAAGCAAGAAGCAGGCGCATTCGTTTCTATGACCTGAAGATAGGCATTTTTTGCCCCATTTTCTTTACCCCAATGCAATAGATTACGAATGAGTTTTGCACCATAGCCTTGGTTTCGAAAGTTTTCATGGGTAATGATATTGTACAGGCCTATGTATTCGTCTTCCAAAACACCCAGTCCACTTGCTGTCACGGTTCCACCTTCATCAGTCAACAACATAAAGCATGTTTTTGGAATGATATTCCCTAACATCTTTTTTAGGATGGTTTGATCATGATCATTAACATTACTTAGCAGGCAGAAATGGTGAAACCAGTCATCGTGTAAATGCTCATACTTCATGACATTGGTTTCATTAGGTGATCCTGTTTCTGCCAAATTCAATACCTGGACACTTGTTTTACCTTCAAGAACATACCCGGACTCTTCCAGTACACTATCCAAGATGATAGGCTTGGCCTGTGGAGTGATTTTGTACACGGCCCTATCATTTCTTGCAAAATATAATTGTTCACAATTCAATATTTTCTTTTTCACATTTTCATTCGATAAATAGATGGGATTGATAGAATTCGCCCGTTTCGTATATCCATCCGCAAATCGGATAACCCAGCCATCATAGATTTGCGTTTGCAGGGCCGGTAAAGCGTTCATCGATAGTTCTTCAATCTTTTGCATCAATTTGGAGCGATTCATGTTCTTCCTCCTCTTCCGAAAAGTCTATTTGACCATTATCATTATACACGCCCCCCTTTTTTTAATAGAATTCAAATAAAAGAAGCGGCACAATGGCCGCTTCAATTGAAGAATATCATATAAATGATTCCTAACAGGAAAAAGATTCCGCAACAAACAATTAAGACTTTTGCAAGCTTCTCCACAGTTTTCTCCCTCTCATGAAGGGCATTAAGAAATTCCGGCGCCGATGACAAAAGATAATGCGATTGAAATGATCATCGATAGGAATCCAACTGCCCGATTATCTTTTTGTATCTCTTCATCTATTTTAAACCGAGGAGTCATAAATTCAAAAATGAAATAACCGATCAACAGAAGGACGAATCCGTATACGCCCCAGCCAATCATGGTAAGAAGCGAATTCTGATGGAGGATGGACTGTTGGAATACATAGGCGATCCCAAATATTTTACCGCCAGTTGCCATCGCGACAGAAAGGTTTCCCTGTTTGATTTCCTCCCAGTTCTTGTACTTTGTGACAAGTTCAAAAATGGCTAAAAAAACAATCATGCACAGAATAACGACACTGTATCGAGCAGCTATATATACATATTCATTTTCCCACATGTTCTCCATGGTCCAACTCCCGAATGGTAACTAGCCACCCGGCTTTTGCAGTAGCCGGAATGGCCACTTTCCTTTATTTAAATTCCACCACCGTAACACCTGTTCCGCCTTCACCGGCTTCACCGAAGCGAATCCTTTTGACGGAGCGGTGATTTTTCAAGTATTCCTGAACACCGGACCGGAGAGCCCCCGTTCCTTTACCATGAATGATGGAGACACTCGAATAACCGGCCAAAAGAGCATCATCAACGTACTTTTCCACTCTTGATATTGCATTTTCAAAGCGTTCGCCACGCAGGTCGAGTTCCACGCTAACGTGATAATCCCGTCCTTTTATCGTGGTAAGCGGTTTTATTTCTTTTACTTTCGTTGCCTTGATGAATTCTAGGTCAGACTCCTTCACCTTCATTTTCATGATGCCGATCTGAACCTGCCATTCATTACTTGAGACCTTCTCGATCAAGTGACCTTTTTGACCAAAGCTTACGACCTTCACTTCATCTCCAGGCTTCAAGCTTTTATCCAGCGGCCTCGCCGCTTTATTTGATGTTTTTTTCAATTTTGGCGTCGCGTTTTCAAGCCGTTTTTTTGCATCGATCAGTTCATGCTCTTTAACATCGGCATGCTTTTCCAGACGCAGTTTACGCAAATCGGCAATAATCGCTTCCGCTTCTTTTTGCGCATTTTCAACGATTGCCGCTGCCTCTTTTGCAGCCTTTTCGACCATGGCATCCCGTTCTTCATGATATTCACCAATTTGCTTTTGAAGGTCTTTATGAAGAACTTCAGCCTGTTTCAGGTGATCCGCTGCTTCCCGTTCCTCTTCTTCAGCCTTCTTGCGGCTGTCTTCAAGGGAGGCTATCATATTCTCAACTTTATTCGTATCCTCACCAATATGGCTGCGGGCGCTGCTTATCACGCTTTCTTCCAAACCAAGGCGCTTGGAAATTTCAAATGCATTACTCCGTCCCGGTACACCGATCAAAAGTTTATAGGTAGGACTTAAGGTTTCCACATTAAATTCTACGCTTGCATTAATGACGCCTTCCCGATCATATCCGTACGCTTTTAATTCTGGGTAATGTGTCGTTGCAATCACACGTGCTCCGCGCTTATACACTTCATCCAAAATGGAAATGGCTAAAGCGGCACCTTCCTGAGGGTCGGTTCCCGCACCAAGCTCATCGAATAAAACAAGGCTGTCATAATCGACATTCTTTAGGATATCGACAATATTGACCATATGCGAAGAGAATGTACTTAAGCTTTGCTCAATCGACTGTTCGTCGCCAATATCGGCATAAACAGAGGAAAACACAGCCGTTTCGGACCCATCCAGCGCAGGGATTTGCAGACCGGACTGGGCCATTAAGGTACAGAGGCCAATTGTTTTCAGTGTAACCGTTTTACCTCCTGTATTGGGTCCGGTGATGACGATTGTCGTAAATTCATCACCAAGGAAAATGTCATTGGCCACGACAACATCACTCGGAATGAGCGGATGTTTCGCTTTGAATAATTTCACGCGTCCCTCATTATTCAGAATCGGTTTGGATCCTTTTATCGCTTTTGCATACTTTGCCTTGGCGACAAGGAAATCGATTTGTGCAAGCACTTTGACATTATGAAGCAATTCTGGGGTGAACGCACCGACTTTTTCCGATAATTCGACCAATATCCGTTCTATTTCCTGTGTTTCCTTCACTCGGGTTTCCTGCAGGACATTATTCAGTTGAACGATAGCTTGCGGTTCAATGAACAGCGTCTGCCCAGATGAGGATTGATCATGAATGATCCCTCCATACACACTGCGGTATTCCTGTTTTACCGGGATCACAAAACGGTCATTCCTGATGGTGATGATGGCATCCGATAACATTTTTGATGCGCTGGAAGAACGGATCATGCTTTCTAGTTTTTCCCTGACACGGCTTTCGTTCGTCCGAATCTGGTTTCTTAGGGTACGAAGCTTATCGCTGGCAGAATCCATCACTTCGCCATGTTCACTTACTGCATACGTAATTTCCTGTTGCAAATCAATCAATGGATGAAGGGAATCGATATATTCCGCTAAAAGCGGAACATCAATTTCCTGCTCTGCGAGTTCATCGAAGAAACGGCTGAGGATCCTGCCGGCACGAATCGTACTTGCAAGTTCCATCAATTCCATCGGCGAGAGCATTCCGCCAATCTGTGCCCTTTTTGCATGTGGACGGATATCAAAAATCCCGCCCAACGGCAAGTTGCCTTTCAGCCGGACGATCTTGGCTGACTCATCTGTTTCTTCCTGCCATCTCGACACCTCTTCAAAATCAATGGAAGGCATCAATTGCTGTGCCTTCTCTTTTCCTATGGAAGAGGATGCGTGTGAGATTAATTGTTCTTTTATTTTATGAAATTCCAATGTCTTTAAAGCTTTATTATGCATGGAGTTAAAGCTCCTCCTTATTTATGGGCAAATAGTTAATCATTTCTCTTTAAAAACGCTAATAATCCATCCTTATCCCTTGCATTAAGGACCGTTGATTCTTTAATCCAGCCCTTTTTCGCCGCCGAGACTCCAACAGGCATATGTTCAAGCATATCGATGCTGTGGGCATCGGTATTGATTACGATCGGAACGCCTGCTTCCTGTGCCTTGCGGAGATGGGGTGGCGCCAAATCCAATCGGTTCGGATTCGCATTCAATTCCAATGCGGTATTCGTCTCGCGTGCCAGTTCGATCAGCATCTCTATATCAACATCATATCCGGTGCGTCTGCCGATAATCCTTCCCGTTGGATGGGCGATGATATCGACATGCGGATTATTCAGAGCCGTTTTTAAGCGCTCCATGATCGTTTCCCTAGGCTGTGAAAAGCTTGAGTGAATCGATGCGATCACCAAATCCAGCTCCGCAAGCAGTTCATCGTCATAATCAAGTGTCCCATCAGGGAGTATATCCATTTCAATCCCTGAAAGAACGGTAATGTCATCATATTTTTCATTCAGTTCATGGATGATTCGTTTTTGTTCACGTAAACGCTCCACGGTCAAGCCATTCGCCACTTTCAAATATTGTGAATGATCGGTGATGGCCATATAGCGATAACCTTTTGCACGGCATGCTTCAATCATTTCTTCAATCGTATGAGCCCCATCACTCCATGTGGTATGCATGTGCAGGTCACCTTGGATGGCCTCTATAGATATGAGAGGTTCCTTAGCATCATATTGCTCCACTTCCGTTCCGTCTTCACGCAGCTCTGGGGGAATGAATGGAAGGCCAAAATGATTATAAAATTGTTCTTCCGTTTCAAACGTCAGTACATCACCGGTTTCAACCACTTCCACACCATATTCGCTGATTTTCTCTCCGCGATCTTTAGCCAGCTGGCGCATCCGCACATTGTGATCTTTCGAACCGGTAAAATGATGGAGTGTCGTGATGAATTCCTTATCCTTCACAATTCGGAAATCGACAGAAATATCATATTCATAATCAAGCACGACCGATACTTTTGTATCACCGGCTGCAATCACTTGTTTTATGCCCGTTAAAGCAAGCAGTTGATTCTTGACTTCATCGGGATGATCTGTCGAGATGATGAAATCGAGGTCCTTGATCGTTTCCCTCATACGCCGGATGCTGCCGGCTCTGGATGATCGTATGATGCCTTCCATGTTCGCAAGGGCCGTTTCAATAACATCCGCAATCGGCCTCATGAAGGCAAGGGGTAGCCGTTCAGGCCTTGAACCTGCCTCGGCAATTGCAGACAGGATCTTCTCTTCCGTTTTTTTGCCGAAACCGGCAAGCGCCGCGACCCTGCCCTCTTCACAGGCGATTTTAAGATCATTTACATCATTGACATGCAGCTCTTTATGAAGTTTGGCAATTTTCTTCCCGCCCAAACCCTGAAGCTGCAAGAGCGGAATCAACCCTTTCGGCACCTGCTCCTGCAGCTCTTCAAGTACGGTCGATTTCCCCTCATTTATATACTCTTCGATGACAGATGCCGTTCCTTTCCCGATTCCATTTAAAGCGGTAAAGTCTTCGATAGCGGTAAGGCTCCGATCATCCGTTTCCAAGGCGCCTGCTGCCTTTCTGAAAGCTGAAACCTTGAACGGGTTCTCTCCTTTTAATTCCATATATATTGCGATTTTTTCTAATAATTTAATGATATCTTTTTTATTAATTGTCATTTAATTCACCGCCGAAAAAATTAGTAGGGTGTCCCATGTTTACTTTCTTAAAGATACCTTTCTTGGAGGTAAAGTACAAGCAGTCCGATTCTTAACTTTCGAACCAAATTGAGGGAGATAACATTCAACTGCATAAAAAGGGGCCTCCCCCGTTCAAAGTATAGGAATCTAGAACTTTGAGAAAGGGAGGCAGGCCCTCGTATATTGACATTAAGATTGTTTTAATTCATTAAACCAAAGGTCTTTCACTTGCTCTGACAGGAACGGCGTATGTTTCACGATCGTTTCTGCCAGAAAAGATTCCGTTAATGGTTTCTGGATGGAATCCATTGGCAGCATGGCAGCTATATATAATATAATAAACATGATAAGATAGACTTCGAGAAAACCCAATATCCCGCCACCCCAGCGATTCAGCTGTTTTAAAATCGGAAGATGGGTAATGAAATTGAGCATAGATCCTATCATTTGCCAAAGAATCTTGGCAGCAAAGAAAATGATTGCAAAGGCAATCGCATTGTAATAAGCCGTTTCAAGCCCGACTGTATCGAAAAACATATTAAGGGTCGAGGAATCACTCATCGTTGGAAACGGGATCCACAATTTCAAATTGGGAGCAAGATCTCCGTAAAATACATATGCGACGATGAAGGCCACTATAAACCCTGTCATATGAACCATTTGTAAAATGAAGCCACGCTTTAAACCGATTAATAAACCGATTAAAAGAATGGCCAGAATTGCTAAATCAAGCATGTACTCAGTCCTTCTCTCTCTTTAATTCCAGTTGAAGCTGGTCTAGTTCATCTTTTAATTTAATATATTCGTGGATGGTATTCACGGCCGTTAGTACCGCTAGCTTGCTTGTATCCAAATATGGATTTTTCATCCTGATCTCTCTCATTTTTTCGTCAACCATCGAAGCGACCAGGCGCATATGGCTTGCGCTTTCTGTACCGACGATTGTGTATGGTTGACCGTATATATCAACTGTTGTTTTATTTCGTTTATCGTCTGACAAAATGATGCCCCCAATCTAAACAATCCTAATTCTATCATATCATGAAGTTTTTCGTCACGAAAGATAGTACAGCGTCATTTCTCGCATAAAAACTGCAATAATTTGTCAGATGAAAACGACTCTAGGATGAAAATTACCTGAAAAATAAAATGATGTTAGGAGTTTACCCATTATGTCCCATGTTGTTTTACTTATCAGCCCTGAACAAATAAAGGTGATGAAATCCCATTATTCTTCATCCTTAGCCGCCAAACTGCCGCCAGGGAGCATCTTTTCCGCCAAACCGCCGTTATGTACGGTGACCGCCTATAAATCCGGCAAAGTACTCTTTCAAGGTAAGAATGCCGAAATAGAAGCGGTAAAATGGCAACAAGGTACCACCGCTGCGGCTCCAAAGAAAAAAACGGCATCATCCGCATCAGTCAACGTCCATCGATATTCACCACCTGCAAATATCGGAATCATGTCAGTGATTGGATCCGATGAAGTAGGAACAGGAGATTATTTCGGCCCGATCACCGTTGTAGCCGTATATGCAAAAAAGGAGCAACTCGCCCTATTGAAGGAACTTGGTGTCCAGGATTCCAAAAACCTGAAAGATCCACAGATTATCGAAATTGCCAAACAGATTAAGGATGTTGTGCCATTCAGTCTGCTCACATGCGACAACCCGAAATATAATACGCTGCAGGCAAAGGGAATGTCACAAGGAAAAATGAAGGCCCTCCTCCATAACCAAGCAATCAAGCATCTCATGCAAAAAATGGACCCGGAACAAGCGGAAGCGGTCCTTATTGATCAATTCGCTCAACCAGATGTATTTTTTAATTACCTAAAAGGCCAAGAACTATTTCAAGCTAATGCCACCTATTTATGCACAAAAGCGGAAGGCATACACCTAGGAGTGGCAGCCGCTTCCATCCTGGCCCGATATGCATTCGTCAAACGCTTTGATTTGCTGAGTGAAAAAGCCGGATTCAAAATCCCTAAAGGTGCCGGCTTTGCAGTCGATGAAGCAGCTGCAAGATTGATTCATGAAAAAGGAATCGATTCATTGAACGAATTCACGAAAATCCACTTCGCCAATACAGAAAAAGCGAAGCGATTATATCAACAAAAATATCATAAATAAGGGAACAGCCGCTTTTTTATTGATGAAAAACACGTTTTACTCGTAAATTCGCATGCTTTACTCGTGAATTCACACCATTTACTCGTGAGTTCACACGCTTTACTCGTGAGTTCACACGCTTTACTCGTGAGTTTACACGCTTTACTCGTGAATTTACACCATTTACTCGTGAATTCACACCATTTACTCGTGAGTTCACACGCTTTACTCGTGAGTTCACACGCTTTACTCGTGAATTTACACCATTTACTCGTGAATTCACACGCTTTACTCGTGAATTTACACCATTTACTCGTGAATTTACACCATTTACTCGTGAGTTCACACCATTTACTCGTGAGTTCACACACTTTACTCGTGAATTTACACCATTTACTCGTGAATTCACACGCTTTACTCGTGAATTCACACGTTTTACTCGTGAGTTCACACCATTTACTCGTGAGTTCACACACTTTACTCGTGAGTTCATAAAAAGACAGCTTCCCAAGATTCAGGGAGCTGTCTTTTTGGTTTTATCCTCTAAGTTCTGCGCCAGCTTTTTCTTTAACGGCTTCAAGCACTTTTTCATGTGCTTTTGTAATATCTTCGTCCGTTAGCGTCCGTTCCGGGTCGAAGTATTTCAGTGAATAGGCAATGGATTTCTTGCCTTCCTCCATTCTTTCACCTTCGTATAAGTCGAAGATGCTTACTTCTTTCAGCAGTTTGCCACCGGCTTCTTCAATAATATTCTGAATGTCCCCGGCTTTCGTAGCTTGATCCACAACGAGCGCGATATCGCGTGTAGTTGATGGATAGCGCGGAATGGTTTGGTATGCAATCGGCGCGACTTCGGCTTCGGCCAATGCTTTTAAGGAAAGTTCGAAAATGTATGTTTCTTTAATATCCAAGTCTTTTTGGACAGTTGGGTGCACTTGGCCGATAAAGCCAATCACATCACCATTCAACAGTACTTCTGCTGTCCGTCCTGGATGCATGTCGTTAATTTCCGCTTGGCGATAACTGATTTGATCAGCTAATCCCAGTGTATCGAATAATGCTTCGATCACGCCTTTGGCTACAAAGAAATCTACTGGTTTTTTTTCACCTTGCCATAGATGCGACTCCCATAGGCCAGTGATGGCTCCAGCAATATGTTCTTTTTCTTCAGGCAGTTCTTGTTCGTCCTGCTTAAAGAATACCGAACCGATTTCATACAGTGCCAGTGAATCAATTTGGCGGGCATTGTTATATTTCACGACTTCCAGCAATTGAGGTACAATGCTCAAACGCAATTGGCTTCGTTCTTCACTCATCGGCATTGCTAAACGAATGGATTCTCTTGCTTCCAATGCGAATTGGGACGCTTTTTCCTGGCTTGTAAGTGAATAGGTCACCGCTTGATAAAGGCCTGCGCCTTCAAGGGTACGACGTGCTTTCCGCCGTTTAATTTGATAGTCAGTCAATTGGCCTGGAGTAGCAGAACCGATCGGCAGCGTAGCTGGAATGTTATCATATCCGTATAAACGTGCAGCCTCTTCAACTAAATCAGCTTCAATCGTAATATCGCCACGGCGCGTAGGGACAGTGATTGTGAACGTTTCATTGTCAAGTTCCACGCCGAATTGCAGGCGTTTGAAGATCGACTCCACTTCAGTTACGCTCATGCTTGTTCCAAGAAGTGTGTTGATTTTTTCCAGTGTGATGCTAATGACCGCTGGTTCCATTGTCAATTCGTCAACTTCAGCCGTTCCTTGTAAGACTGTTCCGCCAGCATATTGTGCAATCAACTGTGCGGCACGTTCTCCAGCTTCACGTACACGGGCCGGATCGACGCCTTTTTCAAAACGGGCACTTGCTTCACTGCGCAAGCCGTGGTCTTTTGAAGCTTTACGAACTACTGTACCTGCAAAATATGCACTTTCAATAATGATGTTCGTTGTATCATTTTTCACTTCGGAATCCGCTCCGCCCATCACACCAGCAATCGCAACAGGCTCGCTTCCATTTGTGATCACTAAATGGTCAGGCGTCAAAGTCCGTTCCGCTTCATCCAATGTTACGATTTTTTCAGCATCCTTCGCTCTGCGGATGACGATTTCCTTTGAACCAAAGCGGTCATAATCAAAGGCATGTAGCGGTTGACCATATTCAAGTAAAATGTAGTTCGTGATATCGACCACATTATTATGAGGTCGGATACCTGCAGACATTAACCGAGTCTGCATCCAAAGCGGTGAGGGTCCGACCTTAACATCTTTGATGATTTTAGCAATGTATATCGGGTTATCTTCTTTCGCTTCCACTTTGACACTGATATTATCAGATGCTTTTACAGCTGCCTCTTCTTTCTCGACAACTGGCCATTTCACTTCCCGGCCTAGGATGGCACCCACTTCGTATGCAACACCAAGCATACTCAATGCGTCAGAACGATTTGGAGTCAGCCCAAGTTCCAGCACTTCATCACTTAAACCAAGTTCTTCCAATGCATCTTTTCCTACTTCCACATCATTAGGGAAGACGAAGATACCTGTTGCATAGTCCTTTGACACAAGCTTGGATTCGAAGCCCAATTCTTGAAGCGAGCAAATCATCCCGTGCGATTCTTCTCCGCGAAGTTTCGCTTTTTTGATTTTGAAATTACCTGGAAGGACTGCGCCAACGGTAGCGACTGCGACTTTTTGGCCTTTATCGACATTCGGTGCTCCACAGATGATCTGGACGGGATTTTCGGCACCGATATCAACTTGGCATTTATTCAATTTATCCGCATTTGGATGCTGTTCACGTTCAATGACATGCCCGATGACGACTCCTTTAAGCCCTTCACTCTTCTTTTCTACCCCTTCAACCTCAATGCCGCTTTTCGTGATTTTATCAGCTAGTTCCGTCGCATTGATGCCCGAAAGGTCAACATAATCTTGTAACCATTTATATGACACAAACATGGTAGGTCCTCCTTTTTAAAATAAAAATTTATGCTTCGTGATGGTTGAATTGTTTTAAGAATCGGACATCATTCGTATAGAAGTGACGGATATCATCCACACCGTATTTCAACATGGCAATCCGTTCCACGCCAATTCCAAATGCGAATCCCGAGTATTTCTTGGAATCGAAGCCAGCCATTTCAAGGACGTTCGGATGAACGATCCCGCCGCCAAGCACTTCGATCCAGCCTGTTTGTTTACAAACGCTGCAGCCTTTACCACCACAGATTTTACAAGAAATATCCACTTCGACAGAAGGCTCCGTAAATGGGAAGAAACTTGGACGAAGTCTGATTTCACGGTCTTGCCCAAATACTTTTTTCGCAAATACATCAAGCGTCCCTTTCAGGTCGCTCATGCTGATGTTCTCATCGATGACCAAGCCCTCAATTTGCTGGAATTGATGGGAGTGTGTCGCATCATCGTTATCACGGCGATATACTTTTCCTGGGCAGATGATTTTAACAGGACCTTGACCTTTATGTTTTTCCATCGTTCTAGCTTGAACAGGTGAAGTGTGCGTACGCATCAGGATTTCATCCGTGATATAGAATGAGTCCTGCATATCACGTGCCGGATGGCTTTTTGGCAAGTTAAGTGCCTCGAAGTTGTAGTAGTCGCTTTCAACTTCGGGACCTTCTGCAACGGTATAACCCATTCCGATGAATAAGTCTTCGATTTCTTCCACGACACGTGTTAATGGGTGAAGATTCCCCTTGTTAACCGGACGTCCTGGGAGTGTGACGTCAATCGTTTCAGTTGCCAGCTTTGCATTGATTGCCGCAGTTTCAAGTGCTTTTTGTTTCTCCTCGATCTTTGTTGCAATCGCTTCCCGAACATCATTGGCTAGTGCCCCAATCTTCGGACGTTCTTCGGCTGATAATTTACCCATGCCGCGCAATACCTCAGTGATTGGCCCTTTTTTCCCTAAATAAGCAACACGGACTTCATTCAGTTCTTTTAATTCGGAAGCGGCGGCAACTTTTTGCAACGCTTCTTCCTGCAGTTCTAGTAAACGTTCCTGCATCATGTCTTCCTCCTTTATTTTCCTGTTGTAAAAATGAACACAAAAAAAACCCAATCCCTAAAGGGACGAGGTCTATGTATCGCGGTACCACCCTTATTAGTGCACGAACAAATAAACTTCTGCACTCACTTCATTAAAAATAACGGCTCTTCACCGGAACATTTTTCGGACAATCTGTCTTCCCAATGCCAACTCGAAAGGTGAATTCCCTTAAGGTGCCATAAAAATGCTTTCAGTCAAGGCATTTTTTCCCTGGATATGGATAACTTAAGCTACTACTCTTTGTCATCGTTGTTTCAATATAAAATTCTGTTTTATTATATTATAATTCCACGGCCGTTTCAAATCGATTTTCGTAAATGGTACATTAAAATCCCGGCAGCGATCCCCACATTCAGTGATTCGCTTTTTCCGTAGATGGGGATATAAAGGTTTTTAGTCGTTTTCTTTAGTAATTCCTTAGACACTCCTTGACCTTCATTGCCGACCAGCAGGGCAAAACGAGAAGACTTTTCCACTTCTTCAAATGGGGATGCGCCTTCCAATGCCGTGCCATAAACAGGTGTGCCGATTTGCTTCAGCTCATCGATGATCTCTGAAAGGTTCCCTTTAATGACAGGCATATGGAATAGGCTCCCTTGCGTCGAACGGACCACTTTGGGATTATACAAGTCGGCACATCCTTCGCCAAGAATGACCGCATCGATTCCTGCCGCATCCGCTGTCCTGATCATCGTTCCAATATTCCCCGGATCTTGTACGGCATCGATCAACAATAGTTTATCCGGATTAATGGACGTCATGTTCGTTAATTTCTGTTCACAAACCGCTGCAATTCCCTGTGGGGCTTCGGTATCGCAAATCGCTTTCATAATATCACTTTTCACATAAATGACTTCTGTTCCTTCCAGCTTAAAATGGCCAGGCATTTCAGTTTCTTCATTTACGATCACTTCCAGGACGATTTCTTCTTTTAAGGCTTCTTCAACTAGGTGAAAACCCTCGACTAAATATTTGCCTGTTTTATCGCGTTCTTTTTTCGTCAATAGCTTTTTCCATTGCTTCACTTGCGGGTTTTTTATGGATTCAATATATTTCAAGGGTAAACGCTCCTTTAACTTCACACTGATTTTCCTATTATAACGCAATTCACATACATATTGCATGCCAGTTTGTGAAATGCTATTAATGTCAGTCATTATGTGTTAGAGGAGGAATAATTGTGAATTTAAACCTACGTAATGCGATCATCCAAAATGTATCTGGAAATTCGCAAGATCAGCTAGAAGACACGATTGTCGATGCCATACAGAATGGCGAGGAAAAAATGCTTCCTGGATTGGGAGTATTATTCGAGGTCATCTGGCAAAATTCATCTGAACAGGAAAAACAGGAAATGATCACTGCCCTTGAAGCAGGATTAAAAAAATAACAGCCTTCAAAGGCTGTTATTTTTTTAATTTCGCTTTGCCGGCTTTCAGTTCTTCGATGGAGACTTCCTCATCAAGCAGCAAGATGAACTTTTTTCCGCTCACTTCTTCAAGCATCGTTTTTGTCTCAGCAAAAGAGTAGCCGTATTTCGTGAAAAAGCTGCGTAAATCTCCAGATCCTTCATCTGTGAAGTAGTGGAAGATTCTCAAAAAAAAAGTGTCCTCCTTATCCTGATTGGCGATGATCAGTATATCCGTATGTTCATTTCCAAGCTGCACATCGTTTTTTATATCAGCTGCTACTGTCATTTGGTTGCCAGTCACGCCTTTAGCTTTTAAGTCCTGAATTGCAGCAAGTAGTTCCGGATTAGAGTCAAAAACACCATATACGTTTTTTTCCATGTTTCTCCCCCTCCTTGTTACTCTACTAAAATAAAATTCCTATGTCATTATACCTTGCGGCTTTATCAATAAACAAGCAAATAATCCATTGGGGATTCCTAACTAATGAACGAGGAAACCCCTTGCCTAAAGGGTTTTTTCGCAATCCTAAAAAATTACAGCCTTGTGCAGGCTGTAGACAATTTGAACGCTGCCTCCAGGCACTCGCTTTTCCCGCAGGAGTCTCACACACCCGTTCCAATCAACTTGTTTTGAAATTTAGATAGAACCCCTTTTGTCTTCAAACTGAAATAACAGCCTTGCGCAGGCTGTTATTTCGGGTCTTACAGATTATCTGTGTTAATTCGATTTTTGATGTATTCATCCATCAAGCCTTTCTCCTGCTGCCCGGTCCTATCCAGTGCTCCTTGAGCATCCAAAGCTTTTTTAGCGTCTCCATTGGGGTCGCTTACTAATTTCCCTAAATGATCCCCCGGCTTTTGCTCCTTATATTTTCCGATGGAGTTCCCACTGATTTCCCTTTCTTGGGCTTGCTTCGTATCCAGCTCTTCCTTTTCAAAGATGTTAGCAGAATTTCCGTGGAGTTCCTCGTTTCTTCCTGGCTGTGCTTCTACTTCCCTTGTTTGATATGCATTCGCTGTTGTTTCAGGAAAAAGGTTCGGGTCCGGATTGTTCACCACCCCTGTTTTAAGCGGATTCACTTCAGATAATCCGTCCGCATCCTTCATGCCTTTGGAAGTTTCGCCATCTCGTTGTGATACGGTTTTCGATTCATCTAAAAGAATCAGGAATTTCCCGGCCTCCACTTCATTTATATAAGCGGTGGCTTCACTATCGGAAAGCCCTAAGTCACCTAATCGGTTCCTTATATCTTCTGAACCCTCGTTCAGGAAAAAGTGCTTCATCTTATCAATGAAGGAATCCTCATTAGAGTTCGTAACGACATCCACATCCGGACCCGGCTTTTCATTGAAAAAATCCAAATCTTCTTTCTTATCAGCCATTACAGTTATTTCACTTTCATGAACCCCTTTTTCCTGGAGGGATTGTATAGCCTGGATTACTTCTTTTTCCGTATTAAAAACACCATATAATGTTTTTTCCATGCATCTTCCTCCTCTGATCATTCCGATATTCCTTCTTATGTGTATTTATACCCTGATGGGCGTTATTTAAACAAAAAATGGCTCATTCAAAGGTTTGCCTCCCCTAAGTTCGAACCTTTAGCCAGGCTTTAAAATCAAAAAGAAACCTGCAGTTTAAAAACTGCAGGCCCTTTCCTTCACTCTTAGAAGCGGTCGATTTTTCGTTCAGTTGCCTTTTTTTCATTTACGATCGATTCATCTGTACTATCAAGCTGGATATCTTCCTTTTTAAGGGTATCCTGAACTTGTTCCGTTTCTTGTACGGCATGTTTCTTGATGACGATTTCATCTGTGACAACCGGTTTTTTCGAAACTTCCAGTTTTTCTTCAACAACGGGGATACGTAATGTTTCCCCATCTCCAATGCTTCCAGTTTCCTGATTCGCTTCACGTCCTGAAACTGATCTATGCTCGACTGTCAATTCTTCGTGTTCAACAGGGACATTAATCGTTTTATGCTGTTCATTGACTTCTTTATTAATGACCACTTCGCCTGTCTGAACTCTTTCTTTGTCAATGTTCAGCTGTTCTTCCCTGAGTCGAAGCGTCCTTTCATCTTCAGGCAATTCACGGCCTTGCCCGTTCACTCCATATACATCTTCTTTATTTAATGCATCGGCTTTTTCGGTACCGTTGTAAAGAGGGTTGGCAGAGTTTGTATCAAGCCTTGTACGGGCAGTGTCCGTTGTTCCAGTCGTGAATTTATCCCTTGCCGTTCCAAGGTGGCCTTCACTTTCATCGACAAGAACCAGGACTTTTCCGTTTTCTACATCAAAGACATGTTCAGCCGCTTCACTATTCGAAAGACCTGCGTTCGCCAATCTTGTTGAAAGGTCTGCCGTATCTTCCGGCATGAAGAAGCGTGCCACCTTGTCCATAAATGATTCGTCGTTAGGAACATTCGTCATTGTATGAACATCAGTTTCGCGTTGATGGTTCGTAAAATCCAATGTTTCTGCCTTGTCTGCGACGACCGTAATATCGTCACCTTCAAACCCCTTGGCCTTTAGTACATTGATTGCTTGGATCACTTCTGCATTTGATTCATATACTCCATATACTGTTTTATTCATTTAATATTCCTCCTTAGGTTTTGTTGACTGGTTTAGTGGATGCTATATATAAACTCTACCCGCCATATACCTAAGTAAACGAGAAATCAATATTTCATTTATGTTATATCATTTACATTTTGTTCTCAGCACAGAACATTTTTTCAAATGAAATCCAGGTTTTACAAGGGTTTCCCCATTTTTTAAAATGTAATGTTTAACCAAATTCTGCTATGTCACTATTTTCATGTACCACTTTGAAAGCTTTATAGATCAACTGCCTCCATAAGCAGGTCCACAATATGGACCGCTTTCGTACATGCCCCCAAATTTTCCCTCTCGATCCCCAATTGCATTTGTAACAGACAGCCAGGGTTTGCCGTGACAACAATATCGGCTTTTGTCGATTTAGCGTGCACCATTTTAGAGTCGAGAATATTCATGGACATCTCTGATTCAACAATATTATAAATCCCTGCCGAGCCGCAGCAGCGATCCGCATCCTTCATTTCCCTGAAATCGATTCCTTCTATCGATTGAAGGAGAATTCGCGGAGCCAAAGAGGTATTCATCACATTCCGTAAGTGACAGGAATCCTGAAAAGTTACTGATTGATCTGGCAGTTTCAGTCGAACTTTTTCCTGAAAACGCAAATCAACAAGGATCTCGCTGATATCTTTCAGCTTATTTTTAAATGCGATTGCCCGGTCATGCCATTCGGGTTCATCTTGGAGCAAATGATCATAATCTATGAGAAAAGCTCCGCAACCGCCGGCATTCGTAATAATATAATCCACTTCGTCCGTTTCAAAAGCTTCAATATTACGCTTGGCCAGTTGCTTTGCCCCTTCTTTTTCACCACTGTGCCCATGAAGCGCCCCGCAACAGGCCTGTGATTTCGGAATCACGATTTCACATCCAGCCAGCTGAAGAAGCTTTAGTGTGGCCTTGTTCGTTTCCAAAAACATCGTATCCATCAAACAGCCGGAAAAGAAAGCCACCTTTTTGAGTGCAGTTCCGATTGCAGGCAGCTCAGTTGGCCTATTTTTCATTTCTGATTTTTTCGGGACTTTCGGCAGCACTTTTTCCATGGTTGCCAAATTATCCGGAAGCATGTTGAGGACTCCCGTTTTACGGGCCATGTATTGCAGGCCTGATCTCTGATAGAAGCCAAGCAATCCCGTCATGGCTTGCATTCGCTCCTGATGTGGGAATAATCCACTAAAAACGGCCTTGCGAATCGTTTTTACAGGGAGACTGTGTTTTTTATTCTGATGGATGATATCCCTTGCTTCTTCAAGAAGATGTCCATATTTCACACCAGATGGACAGACAGGCTCACAAGCCCTGCAGCCGAGGCAAAGACTCAAAGAACGCTCTACATCCCTATCCGGCCCAATCACGCCATCCGCCACCGCTTTCATAATTGCAATCCTGCCCCTTGGTGAATGGGATTCCTTCAACCCCGATTCAATGTATGTCGGACAATGGGGTAAGCAAAAGCCGCAGCGCATGCAATTCAACAATTCATCTTCATCCATTTTTTCCGCGAATTGAATGGCAATGGTCTCCCTTTCCTGAGCCGTCGTCATGAAGATACCACCACCCTTTTCCTGCTTTCCTTGGCAAATACTTTACCGGGATTCATGATGTTATTGGGATCGAAAGCTTGTTTAATCGCTCTCATGGCGGCAATCCCTTCTTTCTTCAGCTTCCATTCAAGATAAGGTGCCTTCATCGCTCCCACACCATGTTCACCGGTGATCGTCCCGCCAAGGTCGATAGCCACGGCAAAAATGTCGGCAAAAGCTTGCTCCACTCTCTCCATTTCATCATGATCACGAGCGTCGGTAATGCACGTTGGATGCAGGTTCCCATCCCCAGCATGACCGAAAGTGCAAATGTTCACGTTATGCTTGCTGGCAATTTCATTAATCGCTCTAACCATTTTGGCAATTTCCGACCGGGGAACGGTAGCATCTTCCAAAATGGTCGTCGGCTTGAGGCGTGCCAGTGCGGAAAGGGCTGTCCGTCTTGCGGTCTTCAAGGCAACAGCGTCAGATTCCGTTTCAGCAATTTCCACGGAAACCGCCTTTTCCTCTAGACAGATATCGGCCATCCTTTTCATATCACGTTCCACCACTTCAGGCGGACCATCCTGTTCAATCAGCAGGACGGCTTCCACATTGGTGGGCAAACCGATTTTCGCGAAGTCTTCAACCACGATCAAAGTCGGCCGATCAAGAAATTCCAATGTAACAGGAATGATTTTATTGGAAATGATCTTGGCCACTGACTCAGCTGCAGCATCCAGATCTTGATATAAGGCAAGCATGGTCTTTGTCATTTCCGGGATTGGGATCAGCTTTAAGATCGCTTCCGTAACGATGCCCAAGGTCCCCTCTGAGCCGACAAAAAGCTTCGTTAAATCATATCCAGCTACATCTTTGGCAAGCTTGCCCCCTGTTCGAATGATGTCCCCATTCGGAAGGACCACTTCAAGCCCGATGACATAATCACGGGTGACTCCATACTTTAACCCTCGCAGTCCACCAGAGTTCTCATTAATGTTGCCGCCAATCGTGGAGATTTTCATCGAGCTTGGATCGGGCGGATAAAACAAGCCCCTCTCTTCAACTGCAGAAATCAAGTCCAATGTGATGAGCCCAGGTTGTACGGTTGCCGTTAGGTTTTCTCCATCTATTTCAAGTAATGAACTCATCCGATTGAACAATAGGACAAGCCCCCCCTCTGTCGGGCAGGTGCCTCCGCTCAAATTCGTCCCAGATCCGCGTGGGATGATTGGAACACTGTATTCGTTGCAAACTTTGACAATGGCTGCGACTTCAGCCGTGCAGCCCGGTTTAATGACAGCATCCGGCATCGCTTGAAACCCTGGCGTTGCATCATATGAATAGACAAGGCATTCCACTTTCGAGTCATCGTAATTTTCCTGGCCAACGATGGCAAGAAGTAGCTGCTTAACCTGCTTTGTTAACATGTATATCCCCCTCATAAATAAAATGGCATTCAATATTTTTATATGATTTAAGTATAAGAAAAAAAACATTCAACCTTCTATGTATGAACATATAGAATTTACAGATTTACATAGAATTAATTTGGATGTTTATCCAATACTCTTAAGGATAGATACATAATGACTAAATCGGCTAGCTTCCTAGGATTGAGTTTGGTCAAATCCTCTATGCGTTTGAGCCTGTAATGGAGGGTATTGATATGGATATGTAGGGCTGCAGCGGTTTCTTTCAAAGATAGATCACATGCAAAATACATGGAAAGGGTTTTAAGCAGCTCCTCATTAGGAAGCAAATCCTGTATCGTCCGGGATAAATATTCCTGTCTTGTTTCAGTCGTAACTTCATCAAGCAGGATCTCAAGCTTCAAGTCCTCGTCAAATATAATTCCCGATGAAGGAAACCCAATTTTCAAGGAACGTTCCGCTTTAAAAAATGCTTGCCTGAATGCGGATCCCGGTGTACGCGAACTAACCCCTGCACACACTTTATAACCCGAGCTCTCTTCCAGTTTTCTTTGCAGTTTACTTAATTTCTTTAATTGTTGGATTTTTGAACCGATAAAATCGGCTATTGAAAGAATGACGAATTGATTCCTCCCCCAACGGACAACGATGTCCTTGGGATGCTGCTGACCTATGTATATCTGAAGCGTTTTCCACACATGGGGTTCGATGATTTTTTCAGTCTTAAATTCACCTATGGTGATAATTCGGTCTGCATGAACATCGACCCCAAGCAACTTAGCCTTCTGAAGGAATGGCTCATTGAACAGCTGCAGCTGATGCCATTCAAATACAAAGAATTCCATCAGCCGTGATTGGGATTCTACTTGTTCGATGTGATAGCTTTCCTGAATGAACATCTCCGTCATCTTTTTTAAAAGTTCTGCATATGGGGAAACATGTTTGGGGTCTCCCGTAATTCCAATTACACAAACGGCTTCCTGGTTGAAGAAAATGGGTAGATTTATTCCTGCCTTCACCCCTTTCCAACTTCGTTCATCCTGTTTATTGATGATCAATTTTTCACGAGTGTTGAAAGCGTGGATGGCTCCTTCATGGTAAGATCCAATACGGCTGCTATCGGTGCTTGCGATAATCGTGCCAGCATGATCAATAATGATGATTTCCTCATCAATCAGCTTCCGAACCTCATGAACCAAATTTTCTGCCACTGCTGCCAATTGCATTAGATTTCCTCCTTTTTTTGAATGAGCTTGGAAAATATTTCGAGGCTCCCCAAAAGGGGAGCCTCATACTTATGGAATCATCCAGGAAAGGACGCCATTTTGCAAGAAGGTGATCACACAAATAAGCAGTAATAAGAATAAACTATGCTTTAGCGTGAATCTCAATAATTCAGATTCCCTGCCCGCCAATCCAACGGCAGCACAAGCAATCGCTATCGATTGGGGTGAAATCATCTTTCCGGTGACCCCTCCGGATGAGTTTGCCGCAAGCGCCAGGACCGGTTCCATCCCCACTTTAAGAGCGGTGACTTTCTGAAGACTGCCAAATAAGAGATTGGCTGATGTATCCGACCCGGTAATGAACACACCCAGCCAGCCTAGAACCGGGGCAAAGAACGGAAACAAATCCCCCGATTTTGCCAGGGTCATCCCGAGTGTAGTCGACATGCCTGAAGCATTCGTTACGTAGGCAAAAGCCACAACGGAAGAAATCATCAAAATCGGTTTCGCCAACTCATTCATCGCTTCGGCAAAGGTGCTCGAAAAATCTTTTGCTGACATTTGTGCTATGAACTTCGTAACGATGGCAGCCAGCAAAATGGCGGTCCCGGCTGCTCCAAGCAGCTCTATTTTATAAAAAGCGGCGATTGGCAGTCCATTGTTTCCTATTATTTCATTATGCAGACCTGGCACTTCGATTTGGAAGGTTAATAGTTTCCCGATTTCATTGATTCCGCCAAGCAACACATTGGTGCCTTCATAATGCCCTGAGAGCGCCGGCTTAATTGGGTTCATCCCCCAAATCGTGATGAAAGCCGTTAACAGAAGGAACGGTGACCAAGCATGGAATATCTGCCATTTCGTGTACTTTGTTTCCGCTTCGGCTGTGTCGTCCATTTGTTCGACAGCTGCTGCCGTTTCCTCGGATGCAAAGCGAAAGATCGTTTTAGGTTTCCAGAATTTAAGGAAGATCGCTAATGCAAATAGTGACACTAACGCAGAAAGGATGTCCGGTAATTCAGGCCCAAGGAAATTTGAACTTAAGTATTGGGTGATGGCAAAGGAAAATCCGGAAACCAAAATGGCTGGCAAGACTTCGAGCGACCTTTTCCACCCTGTCATTATCAAAATGAGATAAAGCGGGATGAAAGCCGAAAGGAATGGCAATTGACGGCCGACCATTTTTGAAATTTCCATGGCAGCTATGCCAGTTGGGCCTTCCATGGCGATGATCGGTATGCCAACCGCCCCGAACGCTACCGGAGCGGTGTTCGCAATTAAACAAAGCCCGGCTGCATATAGCGGGTTAAAACCGAGACCAACCAAAAGCGCGGCTGAAATGGCGACAGGTGCTCCAAACCCTGCGGCACCTTCCAAAAAGGCCCCGAAAGAAAATGCCACCAATAAAGCCTGAAGGCGGCGGTCTTCGGTAAGCGAAAGCACCGAAGAGCGAATAATATTGAATTGTCCGCTTCTAACAGTCATTTTGTACAAAAATACTGAAGTGATGATTATCCATCCGATTGGGAGCAGCCCATATACCGCTCCTTGTGAAGCAGACATCACTGCTTTTCCTGCAGGCATTCCATATATCAATACTGCCACTGCAAGAGCTACAAGCAACGTCGTTATACCAGCAAAGTAGCCTTTCATCCGTTTGATGGTAAGTGCCCAGAAAAAGTAAAGAATTGGGATGAGTGCGGCAATAGATGATAAAACTAAATTATCGGTGATCGGCGTAAAGTTTTGTGTCCATGTCATTCATTTCGACTCCATTCTCTATAGATTTTTTAAAATTTTCAGAAATCAACTGCGAGTTGAAACCCCTTACATATGCGAATATTCAAAGTCATCTGATGACTTGATGAGTATTCATTAAAATTAAATGATTAAAAATATAAAATCAAGATTTTTTTTATTTTTTGCTAATTTTTAACCTTCTGGAAGTGTGCAAGATCATTTGTGTTATATAATATTAACCAGAGAAACTCATAGAAAATAGAGGTGCTACTACTTGGTGTATAAAAAAATAAAGCCGAAAAAAATTTATGAAGAAGTCAGCGATGAACTTTATGAAATGATTCGGTCTGGTAATCTGAAACCAGGTGAACAATTGGATTCCATTCAGCAGCTTGCGGAAAATTTCCAAGTCGGGCGTCCGGCCATCCGTGAAGCATTAAGTGCATTAAATTCAATGGGTCTCATTGAAATAAAACAAGGGGAAGGGACATTCGTTAAAACCTTCGACCCTACCATCATGAACCATCCCTTGTCTGCTGCCCTTTTGATGGATCAAGATAATATCAAGCATTTGCTGGAAGTTAGAAAAATCCTTGAGTCTGGGACGGCAGAAGTGGCAGCGAAGAAAAGATCGGAAGAAGACCTTATCGAACTCAAGGAAAGGCTTTTTGATATGGAACAGGTATCCGACGATGAAGAACTTAGTGATAAAGCGGATATTGCCTTCCATGTTGCAGTGGCAAACGCTTCACAAAATGAGCTGCTGATTACATTGATGAACCACGTTTCAGAATTAATGACGGAAAAGATGCGTGATATCCGTCGGGTTGCGCTTTATTCCGAAGAGATGACACTTAAGCAGCTTTATCAGCAGCATGCGCGGATCTATGATGCAATCGTGGCTCAAGATGAAGCTGGAGCCCGCAATGCCATGCTGTTTCACCTTCAAAGCGTCGAGGAATCACTGAACCGGGTCATCCAAAAAAAACAGCAAAAGAATAGTTAATTTTCTTAAAAATTTCAAAAATACTCTATACAAACAAAGATAAAATTGATATATTACTTTGAAAATGATTACTACATTTAAATATTGGAAATTGGTTTATTCTCTTAACCATTTCCTTTTTCTATTTTCCAGTCATCAGATGACCTGTTAACCTATTCGAAAAAGGAGGAGTTCAGATTGAAAGTTACTCTCTTTGCAACATGTTTAGTTGATTTGTTTCAATCCAATGTCGGTAAGGCAACAGTGGAGCTACTCGAAAGATTAGGCTGTGAGATCGATTTCCCGGAATCCCAGATATGCTGTGGACAGCCGGCATATAATAGCGGGTATACGAAGGATTCGAAGGAAGCTATGAAGAAGATGATTAAAACGTTTGCCGATGCTGAATATATCGTAACCCCTTCCGGTTCCTGTGCAGCGATGTTCAAAGAGTATCCGGTCCTTTTCAAAGGCGAGGCCGAATGGGAAAAGAAAGCAGCCTCATTAGCGGATAAAACATATGAATTGACCCAATTCATCGTGGATGTCTTAAAAGTGACCGATGTCGGGGCGACCCTTAAGGGAAAGGCCACTTATCATACTTCATGCCATATGACACGACTGCTTAAGGTGAAGGAGGCACCTTTCATTTTGTTAAGCCATGTTAAGGGACTGGAAATGACACCTCTGCCAGATGCTCAAAATTGCTGCGGATTCGGGGGAACCTTTTCAGTTAAGATGGGTGACATTTCCGGGCAAATGGTGGAGGAAAAAGTCTGCAATATTGAAGATACCGGGGCAGATATTTTAATAGGCGGGGATGCAGGATGTTTGATGAATATCGGTGGACGGATCCAAAGGAAGGGGCAACCGGTGAAAGTGCTCCATATTGCGGAAGTCCTGAATAGTATTTAAAGAAAGCGAGGAGGGAAAGACGATGGCTATGAAAACCAGCTCTGCCAAGTTTAAAGACCGGGTGGATGAAGGAATACATAATGATTTTATGCGTTTGGCCGTTTCGAGTGCCCAAGAACGATTACACGGACGGCGGCTGACGGCCGTTGATGAATTGGGAAGCTGGGAGGATTGGCGTTCCCTTGGGGAAGAAATCCGGCAGCATGTGCTCAGCAACCTTGATTTCTATTTGCACCAGCTTGCAGAAAACGTTTCGAAAAGGGGCGGTCATGTCTTCTTCGCTGAAACGGCTGAGGAAGCAAGCGGCTACATCAAAGATGTCATTGTAAAGAAGAATGCCAAAAAAGTCGTGAAATCCAAATCGATGGTCACGGAAGAGATCAATTTGAATGCAACTTTGGAAGCAGTTGGCCTCGATGTCGTTGAAACGGACCTTGGTGAATACATTTTACAAGTGGATGATCATGATCCCCCTTCCCATATCGTGGCACCTGCTCTCCATAAAAATAAAGAACAGATAAGAGATGTTTTTAAAGAGAAGCTTGCGTATACGCAAACTGAAAAACCGGAAGAGCTAACCGCCCATGTCCGGGGCATTCTCCGGAAAGATTTCTTAAACGCCGATGTGGGAATTACCGGCTGCAACTTTGCGATTGCGGAAACGGGCTCGATCGGTTTGGTGACGAATGAAGGAAACGCCGATTTGGTCACTGCCCTTCCAAAAACGCAAATCACCGTGATGGGAATGGAACGGCTTGTGCCTACATTCGATGAATTCGAAGTCCTTGTCAGTTTATTGACAAGAAGCGCTGTCGGTCAAAGATTGACCAGTTACATCACCGCACTTACCGGTCCGCGTGATGAAGGCGATGTAGACGGACCTGAGGAATTCCACCTTGTGATCGTAGATAATGGACGTTCCTCCATTTTAGGAACTGAATTTCAATCCGTTCTTCAATGTATTCGCTGTGCTGCCTGTATAAATGTATGCCCGGTCTATCGCCAGGTTGGCGGCCATTCATATGGTTCAATATATCCTGGACCAATCGGTGCTGTGCTTTCACCCTTGCTCGGAGGGTATGATGATTTCAAGGAGCTGCCGTATGCCTCAACCCTTTGTGCTGCCTGTACTGATGCCTGCCCGGTAAAGATCCCTCTTCACGATTTACTGAGGAAGCATCGTGAAGTCATCGTTGAAAAGGAAAAAATGGCGCCATTTACAGAAAAGATGGCCATGAAGGCTTTTGGAATCGGTGCGGCCTCGCCTATGCTTTATAAGTTCGGTTCCAAAATGGCCCCATCAGCGATGTCTCCTTTTAAAACTGGGGATATCATCTCAAAAGGACCGGGACCACTCAAAACTTGGACAGAAAGCCGCGAGTTCCCTGCTCCAGGGAAAGAGAGCTTTCGGGACTGGTTCAAAAATCGGGAAACAGGAGGGAAACCATCATGAATGGAACCATCCACAATGAAGGGACATTTTTAAACAATATAGCCAAAAACCTGGGAAGGGCTCCTATTACGGAAGGCATTTCCGTTCCCGTATGGAAACATGCCCCCCAAAAAGAAGTTTTGAAACATGCGACACCAAATGATCTTGTCGCGGAATTGGAGGAGCAATGTAAACGGGTACATACTCAGTTTCACCTTACCGACTCCAAGCAAGTGCTGCAGTGTTTAAAACAGGTGATCGAGGAACTTGGAAATGGCCCCTTGATCATCCCTAAGGACGATCGATTTTCTGCCTATAAGTTAGAGGATATCTTAAAGGAAAAAGATGTCCATGTATGGGATCACCAAGCAGGGAAAGAAAATATCGAGAAAGCCGAGAGTGCTAACATTGGAATCACATTCAGTGAAATGACACTAGCTGAATCAGCGACCGTCGTCTTGTTCAGCGACAAGGACCACGGCCGTTCCATCAGCTTCCTTCCTTCCTGCCATGTTTCCATCATCCCAAAAAGCACTATCGTTCCGCGAATGACCCAAGCTGCGGCGGCCATTCGTTCGAAAGTAACCCGGGGCGAAATCGTTCCTTCCTGCATTAATTTCATAACAGGACCGAGCAATTCCGCCGATATCGAAATGGATCTTGTCGTAGGCGTCCATGGGCCCATCAAAGCAGTCTATATAATCGTCGAAGATAAATAGAAATGAGGAAAAAATGGAGAGGACCTAATTAGGCCCTCTCCATTTTCATATTTCACTATCTTACTCGTAAATGATTCGATCTACCGCTTCACGGTCCAGCCGTTTGATCACTTCGACAATGAGCTTAACGGCATTCTCATAATCATCCCTGTGAAGCATTGCTGCGTGTGAATGAATGTAGCGTGTGGCAATCGTGATCGCCAGAGCAGGTACTCCATTTGCCGTCAAATGGATGGAGCCGGCATCCGTCCCACCACCTGGAATCGATTCATATTGATAAGGAATATTCATTTCATCAGCCGTGTCGGTGACGAAATCACGTAATCCCTTATGTGCCACCATCGATGAATCATAGATGACGATTTGCGGGCCTTCCCCCATCTTACTCATCGCTTCTTTTTCGGTTACCCCCGGTGTATCACCAGCTATGCCGACATCGACGGCAAAACCGATATCCGGCTGAATTTTGAATGTGGATGTTTTAGAACCACGCAGGCCGACCTCTTCTTGCACCGCTCCAATTCCATAAACTACATTAGGATGGTCGCTATCTTTCAGCTGTTTAAGCACATCAATGGCAATTGCACAGCCAATTCGATTGTCCCAGGCTTTGGCAAGCAGCATCTTTTCATTATTCATGACCGTGAATTCAAAATATGGCACAACCATATCCCCTGGCTTCACACCCCATTCGCTAACTTCTTCTTTGCTTGCTGCACCAATATCAATAAACATATCCTTAATATCAATCGGCTTTTTCCTCGCCTCCGCTGACAGGATATGTGGTGGCTTGGAACCGATAATTCCAGTTACATCACCTTTACTTGTAACGATCGTCACGCGTTGGGCCAGCATGACCTGTGACCACCAGCCTCCTACCGGCTGAAAACGCAAAAATCCTTTATCATCAATCTGGGTAATCATGAAACCGACTTCGTCCATATGCCCCGTAACGACGATTTTCGGACCTTTTGCATCTCCCGTTTTCTTCGCAATCAAACTTCCCAGGCCATCTGTCGATATTTCATCAGCAAATGGTGTTATGTATTCGGTCATCACTTTTCTTACTTCACTTTCATTTCCTGCAATGCCCTTAGCATCCGTTAAATCCCGCAGCATTCTTAACGTTTCATCTAATTGAACCATGTTTTTACCTCCCTATTAATTACATTATAAGAATAATTATACAGAAAATCGATTGCATTAACAATCAGTAGCCTTGCTTTTGCCGTTCATAGTTCACTTCATTTTTACTTACATATGCTTTTTCCACATCCATTGCCGAAAATCCAAGCAACTCCCCTAAATGCAAATACTCAGCAAAAACCTTTTGGAAAGATGACTCTGTCAATTGCGTGCGAAATTCACTGATATAGCCGTAAATGGCAGTAAATTGAGCTGTCAAATCCCTATGCTGCACCTTGAGGGAAGATGGGACATCCGGCACGAATCCCCGTTCGATCCCGAGTGACAAAATGAAATGAATGCCATCCACATATTCAGCTAAAATCGTTTCTTTATCAGATGGGCCTTTTAGACTCCAGAATTTAAAACATCTCGTTTCATTAGCCAGCTCGCCAAGCTCCACTAAAAGGGCAAGTATCTTACGTTCGACCAAGTCTTCAGCACCCAAATCATGCTTGGATTGTATATGCTCATCTAAAGCCGCCTGCATGTCCAATAATTTACCTATGTTCATTATCATCACTACTTTCTATCGTCTTCCTTTAAATTATATCAAATAAATGAAACTTATTAAAAAGCCATACGTAAATGAAGGGAATCACTCTGTTTAGGGAGGTAGCTCCATGGTACTGATCATGCGGTTCATTATTTTGGCTCTCATCATCTTCTTAATATATACAGTCATCAAATACCTATTTAATCCGAAAAGAAAATTAGAGCTGGCACATGAACAGAAAAAATTCTTTTTGCTCGATGATACAGCCAATATACGAAAGAATTTTTTACTGACATACAACGGGGTGATGTTTGAAGGGGAAAAGTATTTAGGTACGACGGAACGCTCCTTTGAAGTCATCTCCATCTTCATATGGCCGAAAAAAGTGGCAGGCCTGAAAGGCTTGAAGCGAAATGACTTTTTAAAAATCGAGGCAGCCATAAAAAAACAATATCCAGATGCCGTCATTGATTGGAAAAGCCCAGTTAAGGAATTTTTGGAATAGTGAAAAATACCGCGCGTTATGAAGAGCCTTGAGAAACGAACTCAAGGCTCCATGTTAATCATGTGAACGGAAAAATTCCTTCCATGGTACGACCGTCTGCTTCTCCCTCAATAAATATAGCAATAAGGTCAATGATAATAAAATAATGACGATCAGAGTCGGACTGAAATCTGCAATATAGTGGCCAAAAACCGTGTATACGAAGGCTACGGGGATATTAGTCATGAAGGATAGATAAAAATAGTTTTTCAATCCTTTATTGGATTCCAATAAGCAAAGCGACAAAAGATAAAAATGTATGAATGGTATTAGTCTCAGTACTGCAATTTGCCGGCTGTTTAGCTTTCGGTTTCCAAACAGCTTATTCTTAAGGCGCAGCAGCTTATCCTTTGTTTTCGGAAATTTGCCGATCACGAAATAAAAGGCCATACTGGACAACGTCAAACCGATTACGGAATATATGGTTCCTAAAGCTGCCCCGAATAAAACTCCGCCGGACATGCAAACCACAATGACGGGAATGAATAAAAATTGCCTTAATAGATGAAAAGTGATAAAGATCAACGGTGCAAACACGCTGCCAGATTGAACGTAGCTCATCACAAGTGTCAGTTTATCATTCATGCTCTCCCTCCAGCTACTCTTTGCTGCTTCTACAAGCATATACATCATACGGGCTACATATTACCATTGTATGAATATCTTAATCAATAAGCCTATTTGAAGAATCATCAATATCGGCAGGCCCCACTTGAAAGCGGCATGCTTCGTCTTATGGCGGAAATGCTTCATCCCAAGAAATGACCCTGTCCCTCCACCTATGACCGCCCAAAACCAAAGTGTCTTTTCGCTGATCCGGTATTCCCGATTACGCGCTTTCCTTTTGTCTACTCCCATTATGGCAAACCCGATGATGTTCGTGATGATCACATATGCTACAATGAACCATGCTACTTGCATCCTCATCCCCTCCTTTAACTATGTAAAAAGCCACCCTCTTGAAAAGAGAGTGGCTGATATCAGTCAGACTTATTTGTCTAATTGTTGTTTAGCAGCAGTTGCTAATTGAGCAAAAGCTTGTTCGTCAGCAACAGCAAGATCTGCAAGCATTTTGCGGTTCACTTCGATACCAGCAAGCTTTAGACCATGCATTAAACGGCTGTAAGAAAGACCGTTGATGCGTGCTGCAGCGTTGATACGAGTGATCCAAAGTTTGCGGAAATCACGTTTTTTCTGACGACGGTCACGGAAAGCATAGTTTCCTGACTTCATTACTTGTTGGTTAGCTACTTTGAAAAGAATATGTTTCGCGCCATAGTAACCTTTAGCTAATTTTATTACCTTTTTACGACGTTTGCGAGTAACAGTACCGCCTTTTACACGTGGCATGTTATTTCCCTCCTATTTAACTCGATAAATCGAACTTATTTAATATTGTCTAGCATATGACGAATACGTTTGAAGTCACCTTTGCTTACAAGGCTAGCTTTGCGAAGCTTACGCTTTTGCTTAGTAGATTTGTTAGCAAATAAATGGCTTGTGTAAGCGTTAGAACGCTTAAGTTTGCCGGATCCAGTCTTTTTGAAACGTTTAGCAGATCCGCGGTGAGTTTTCATTTTAGGCATAAGGTATTCCTCCTCATTACAAATTACTTTACAATTACTTTTCAGCTTTTGGTGCTAAGATAATGAACATGCTGCGTCCGTCCATTTTTGGATGTTGCTCGATTGTAGCCACTTCTTTACATGCTTCAGAAAAACGAACGAGTACACGTTGACCAATTTCCTTATGTGTAATGGCACGTCCTTTGAATCGGATAGAAGCTTTTACCTTATCGCCTTTTTCAAGGAATTTAATACCGTTGCGAAGCTTCGTATTGAAATCATGTTCTTCAATCGTCGGGCTCAAACGAACCTCTTTAAGACTGATGACCTTTTGATTTTTACGTGCTTCCTTGTCTTTCTTTTGCTGCTCGAAGCGGTGTTTTCCGTAGTCCATGATCCGGGCTACCGGAGGCTTTGCATTTGCAGCAACTAAAACTAGATCAAGATTTACACGAGCGGCAATTTCCAATGCTTCGAATTTCGTTTTAATTCCAAGTTGTTCTCCGTTTTGGTCAATAAGACGAACTTCACGGGCTCGGATGCCCTCGTTTACCATCGCGTCTTTACTAATAGTTAGCCACCTCCAAAGATATTGGCGAATACGAATATTTGAATCAATTCGGTCACGCTCACAACTCGCTTACAGGATTTAATCATAATAAAAAAGTGTGGATGCATGCTGCACCCACACTGATAGACTCATTCAGAAAGATCCAAATAATCAAATCATGACCTGTTAACTGCATTGCTTGCGTCAACCAGGTGAGAAGCGGGTGCTTCTTCTTTTCCTCAAACACGTATTCAATTCACTTTAGAAATATATCATAAACACTGATGACTTGTCAAATGCTATTTTATACGTTTTTCACAACAAAATTAATATTATCAGACATTCTGTTATTTGACAATACGTTTTTTAAAGTAATTTAGACAAATAGTATTCGTCATGATAGCTATCATCGAAAAATAATGAGTCCCGTTTCGTTCCTTCTAGTTCAAAACCCATCTTTTTATAAAGGGAAAGTGCCGGTTCATTGTTGGCAATAACGGTCAATTCAAGGCGCCGGATTTCATATTCAAGTGCTTGCTCCTCCATTTTTTGAAACAGCTTCGTACCGACTCCTTTTCCTCTCTCTTGTTCGGAGATGCCGATAACAATTTTGGCAGAATGCTTTGTTCTGCTAAGATTATTGCCCAATAAGATGAGATACCCTATCAAGTTGCCGCCGCTTGCTGCAACGAGGAAAACGGAGCGGGGGCTACTTTCAATTTGCTCGATTTGCCTCTCCAATTTACTCTCCGTTGCTTTTCTTTCTCCCGGATTGTACAACATGAACCCGGAATCTTCAACATGATTGATCAGAGCTGCCAATTTCCCGGCATCTTGCCTTGTAGCCTTTCGAATTTCCATCTCTTCCACTCCCTCTTTTTTTACAGTCCCTACGGATAGAACCATCAAAAGTTAAGAGTTTTCTTTCGCCTTTTTCCTTTTCTCAATGGTGTCCCAAGAATATAGAGCTATCCAAAAAATCAGGACCGGGACAATCGCATATTGCCGATAACCATCCAATAACAATAAGATGATGATGGCAAGGAATGTTGGCCCAAATAGATAAGAAAATTTCTTTTTCATGCTGACCCTCCTTCTGGACATTCACATGATGGTTTCATTTTATCATGCCTTAATTAAAAAGAGGGGCACAACGATATGTGCCCCCCTTTTGCTGTTAACGGCTTACTTCCGCTTTAATCGCTGCAACAAAATCTTCAAAAGCGATTGTTTCCGATTTTTGTTCACCGTATTTTCGTACATTCACACTGCCTTCTTTGGCTTCATTGTCTCCAACAACCAGCATGTACGGGATTTTTTGCATTTGTGCTTCACGGATTTTATAACCGATTTTCTCGTCACGTGTATCCAGGTCGACACGAATGCCTTGCGCTTTAAGTTTTTCCTGCACTTCTTTCGCATAATCCAGGTGCACTTCAGGTGAGACCGGAATCACTTGTGCTTGGATAGGTGCCAGCCAAGTCGGGAATGCTCCCTTGTATTCTTCGATCAAGTAAGCGACGAAACGTTCCATTGTGGAAACGACCCCGCGGTGGATTACAACCGGACGGTGCTGCTTGCCGTCTTCACCGACATAATTAAGATCAAAACGTTCAGGGAGCAAGAAGTCAAGCTGAACAGTGGAAAGCGTTTCATCTTTCCCTAAGGCAGTACGAACCTGGACATCAAGCTTAGGACCGTAGAATGCCGCTTCACCTTCCGCTTCAAAATAATCAAGACCAAGTTCATCCATAGCACCTTTTAACATGCTTTGTGCTTTTTCCCACATGGAATCATCATCGAAATATTTTTCTGTATCCTGCGGATCGCGATATGACAGACGGAATGAATAATCCTTGATATCGAAATCTTTATATACTTCCTGAACCAGGTTCACAACACGCTTGAACTCTTCTTTGATTTGATCTGGACGGACGAATATGTGCGCATCATTCAATGTCATCCCACGTACACGCTGAAGGCCGGAAAGGGCACCTGACATTTCATAGCGGTGCATCAAGCCAAGCTCGGCAATCCGGATTGGCAGTTCGCGGTAGCTGTGGATGCTGTTTTTATAGACCATCATGTGATGCGGACAGTTCATCGGACGCAGGACAAGCTGTTCGTTTTCCATTTCCATGACAGGGAACATGCCGTCCTGGTAATGATCCCAGTGTCCAGAAGTTTTATAAAGGTCCACGCTTCCCATTACAGGTGTGTAGACATGGTCGTAACCAAGGCGTTCTTCCTTATCCACGATATACCTTTCGATTGTCCGGCGGATTGTCGCGCCTTTTGGCAACCACATCGGCAATCCTTGCCCCACTTTTTGTGAGCTCATGAACAAGTTCAATTCTTTGCCGATTTTACGGTGGTCACGTTCCTTCGCTTCTTCGAGGAAACGCAGGTGTTCGGCTAAATCTTCTTTTTTATAGAAAGCCGTTCCGTAAATGCGCTGAAGCATTTTGTTTTTGCTATCGCCTCTCCAGTATGCACCAGCGATGCTCAATAGCTTGAATTCTTTGATTTTTCCAGTTGATGGAACGTGAATTCCACGGCAAAGGTCAAAGAATTCCCCTTGTTCATAGAGCGTTACTTGCTGATCGGCTGGAATCGCATCGATCAACTCCAGTTTATACTCGTCGCCTATTTCTTTAAAACGGGAAATGGCCTCATCACGACTCACTTCGATGCGGGAAATTTCCAAGTTTTCGTTGACGATTTTCTTCATTTCTTTTTCAATCAATGGTAGGTCTTCAGGAGTCAATGATTCCTCCAGATCCATATCGTAGTAAAAACCGCCCTCAATGACTGGCCCTACACCGAATTTGGCGTTTTTATACAACCGTTTGATCGCTTGTGCCATCAAGTGTGCTGTACTGTGACGCAATATTTCAAGAGCATCCGCTGCGTCCTGTGTTACGATTTCGATTGTGCCGTCTTGTTCAATCGGGCGTTTCAAATCATATAATTCACCATTGAATTTTCCAGCAATGGATTTTTTCCTTAAACCAGGACTGATGGATGCAGCGATTTCTTCAGTTGTTGTGCCTTTAGCAAACTCCTTGACCGCTCCGTCAGGAAAAGATATTTTCAGTAATTCAGACATTCCGTTTCACTCCTTCTTATTGTTCAAACAAATTTAAGGGTTTTTGATTCCATTACAACACAAAAAGCCCGCCCCTGTATAAAACAGGGACGAGCTTAGTAATAAATATCATTAACCCGCGGTTCCACCCTCGTTCCATCTTGCTTTTCACGGCAAAACGGCACTTGTAACTTGGTAACGGCAGCTTCCCGTCAGCTCATATTCGCAAAATGCCTGCTTTCCGAGCCGAAGTTTAAAGGTGGTAAGTGTTCCATGCGAATAGGAAGCTTACAGCCTGTTGGCTCCCCTCTCTGATAATCGGCGATTAGAATACCCTTGTCCTCATCATAACTTTTAGTTTTTTAATAGTATGTAGGAAATTATAATTTGTTATACAGTGAAAATCAAGGTTAATTTTCTTTTTACGAAGAAAGATTATTCAAATGCATTTGAAAAGGACGAAAGCGGCAGGACGGTCGCCCGTTCTTCGAAAATCCTTGAAATGGTCTGAATCAGCCCTTCTTCCTTGTCATCGGTATATATGCATAAGTTTTCGGGAGCAATCGATAAAAGCGGGGCAAGTATCACCGTATCAAGAAAAAGTGAACTTTTTGCAAGAAGCCTCCTGTCGATCATACTATTGATTTTTGGACGGTCGAGTTTGCTGAATTTCTGATCATAGAAATGAAAACCATCCCGGTTGACCAAGTGAAGCTTTCTTAATTTCGACTCCTGCCCATGAAGGCAATCACGGAGAGTGGCAATGAAATTTTGATAGTCCTGTTCCAGCTTGTATTCATCAATCGCCTTGACGACATACTTTTCCAAAGTTTGCTGAAATGATTTTAAACGGAAGGTCGTAAAAGAATCGAATGAAAAAGATACCTTTCCAGCCAAGATGCTTTGAAGTCCTTCCTCAATCAATCGTTTCTCCGTACTGAATGCCTCCTCTTGATTCCTGGCTCTTTCCACCTCGATGATTGATGATGCAATTTCAATGATGGCTTCAATTTCTTCCCGTTCCCTATAAAAAAATTTACCGACTATTATTTGCTCCAGAACAGGAAGCGTCTTTTCTTCCAATAAAAAAGAATGAAATGCATCTCGAAGCAGAATTAGCCACTTATCACCTGAAGACTCCGTCAAATCCACATGCATGCCTTGTTGCGGAAGAAATCGAATGTATGCTTGAAATTCTGCCCCCAGTGGATGGACAGAAACGAAATCCAGTAATTTCAATGCCTCTGAATCGTTTTGAAACGAAATTTGCACTACGACATCCCCCCTTCCCCCTTGCTTCTTTTTTCATGTATATGGGGATGGGGACGTGTTTAGAAGTGGGATGGACCTTGTAAGAAGAAAAAAGTGACCTCCATTAAGAGACCACTTTTCTTCATCTTCTCCGATTCACGCCATCAAGCTTGACCGGCTCCGCTAAATATTGAATTCTTTCCAGTACCCTGGCCGCCTTCACTTCTTCCTTTTCACCACGCTGTGAAAAGGTCAGGTGATTCTCCAGGCCATTCATGTCAAAATTCGAAGTGAAAAACGTCGGAAGGTTTTCCAGCATTCTAAATTGCAAAATCGGGCCAAAAACCTCATCGCGTCCCCAGCTTGTCATGGACTCCGCTCCAATATCATCCAGCATGAGGATCGGTGCCGTTTTCACCATCTCAATTTTTTCATTGACCGTATTGTCACCTATCGAACCCTTAAGTTCCCTCAAGTAGTCAGGTACATAGACAATAAGGGAGGAAATTTGCCTTTCTGCAAGTTCATTGGCAATCGCACCTAATAAATACGTTTTCCCAACACCGAATTTACCATATATATATAAGCCTTTTTGCCTTTTGCCTGGTTCATACTCCATAATGAACGACATCGCTTTACTTAAAACACCTAAGCGTTTGTTTTGATCATCCGTTTGAGTGAAGTCGTCAATGGTCGCCTTTAAAATATCCTTCGGCACGTAAAGGCTGCGGATCAATTTTTCACGTTTCCGCTTTTCATCCTCTGCCAATTTCCGCGGGCAGATTTCATAATGCAGATTCAGGGCCTTCCCTTGAACGACCAATTTGGGATAATACCCCTGCATCATATTGATGCAGCCGTCCAAGCTTGGACATTTATCGCACTTATTGCTTTGTGAAGTGAACTCATAAAGCTTCCCCAAGTTTTTTTCGATCATGTCTTCCGTGACCGTCGAACTGTTGGCATTCAAAAATAACCGCACCTGTTCATCTTCAAAAATCTCTTGTTTCAGCTTTTCATAACGCTGTTGAAATTGGTTTGTATTGGCCAATTTATTCAGGGATCTATTAATCTTTTCCATCGTTCATTTCACCTCCTGCTTTCCACTGCTTCCATTTTTCCTGAAGCTCACGTTTCTGGGCATTCAATTCGGGCTGATCCGCATTCAGCTCTTGCTGTGCTTCTTCTTTTTTCTCAAGCCACTCCGGAACCACTTCTTCCCGTATCGTCTTTTTCCGGCCGCCCTTCGCAGCATTCCTGCTCCCTTGAGCCCAGTCCTGATATTTCCGGTGTTCATTTTTAGCTAGTTCCATCGCCTCGATGACGGTGGAGACCTTCAGCCGTGCCCAATGGCCTGCCAATTTTTCCACATAGCCCTTCGTGAACTTCATATCCGTTTTGAGCATGACATATTCAATCAAGACATTGACGACACCAGGATTCAGCTTTTGGTTGATCATCACGCCCTCCACCACTTTCAAATCACCGCTTGATGGCTCTGCACCGCCGGACAATTGCATCAGCCGCTCCCGTGGGGATATCGTCTCCAAATGCCGGATTAGCTCTTGTTCCTGTGTTTTCGGTTCTTCTTTTTGTGTCCGTTCACGAATCGGCTGCACTCGATTGACCAGGGAAGGCATGTCTGCCTGCCGTTCAATCTGATACCAGTCCCTTGCCGCCTTCCTGAGCATTTCCTCATCGATCTCATCATCCAATGAAACGGCATCCATTACTAGTTTTTGCATTTCAAGCGGATCAATGCCATATAAAAAAGCAAGTTTGGCAATCGTACTTTTAATTTTCGGAGTAAAGGCCTTTTTCGGTACGATCGAAGATTTCATCCCGGCTAATAAAAGTTCAAAATCGAATAAGTTGTCAAACCCCGAAGGCTCGACACCATCCGTCCGGTCGATATATTGCTGATCAGGAATGGGGTTCCATTCGTTTTTTGCTTCATCCGTTACATATAAAGAGTCCAAATGATCTGATGAGAATACCTCCGCAAAAGATTTAGTCACACCTTCATATTGATCCGTTAAGATATGATCATCACAAAAGAATCTCTTTAACCGGTTGAATTGTGCTTTACCGATCTTTTTGTATAAATAGATATTCAGCATTCCATCCGTGAAGAACTGTTGGGGGGAAAGCGGCGGATTTATCTCATAGATAAATTCCTTTGTCTCATTTTTCGATTTCTTATATACATTCAACAAACCGATTCCCTCAAGTAAAAGCCGGGCTTCGTAAATATCACCTAACTTAAGGCCGATTGTATTCATTAATTGATAATGTGAGGAGGTTTCCGACCATAGCCTGTTTTCCTCCAACTCACTCCATAACGTCATATATAGGCTAATACAGATAGGTCCAATAAGAGGTTGATAAAGTCGGGTAAGTATTTTCCGATCATAATCATGAAGCAGCCCCGCAGATGAGACCAAATATGAATCAGCTGGGAGCAATTCTTGCCAATGCATTGACATCTCCATTCAAACCTTTCAAAAGATGTAGTGAAAAAAGAGCCAAAGTAAATCTTCAGCTCTACTTTCTTTCTTTATTTATTAAATCTTTCAATTCATCGATAAAGACATTGATATCTTTAAATTGTCGATAGACGGATGCGAATCTAACATAGGCAACCTCATCGACTTCTGCCAGCTTGTCCATCACCATTTCGCCGACACTGTCGCTTTTCACTTCCGATATGCCCTGGTTGCGTAGTTCTTTTTCTACATAACTGGTAATTTGCTCTAGTTCTTTCAAGGGAACCGGACGTTTTTCGCAAGCCCTGATTAAGCCACGCAGGATTTTATCACGACTGAACTCTTCCCGTGTACCGCCTTTTTTCACTACAATGAGCGGTGTTTCCTCCACCTTTTCAAATGTCGTGAATCGAAAACCACATGCCTCACATTCACGGCGTCGTCGAATCGATTTACTTTCATCGACTGGCCTGGAATCGAGCACTCTTGTTCCGTTATATTGACATGATGGGCATTTCATCATTATCAGCTCCGTATTTTATGTAGGACTCCCCTATCTAAATGTTCCCCAAGGAATTACTTTTCTATCTTAATCTTATATTAAAAGGAACGGCCAGTACAAGTAAAAAGTGTAACTTCCAGCAGCAGGCACTTTTTATCACGCACTAGAAGCACCGTTATCAAAGTCTTTGTGCTCTGGGATACTTACCCTTATAAATTGAAGCAAGATCGGATTCATTGCATTAAAAAAGAGATGCACCCATGGCATCTCTGTGTATACGTGTTTTTTATAGGGCACTTATATTGGCTTTTTTCATTTGTACAGGACCTAATCCACGTGGTAATTCTATGTTCTCGCGTGTTTGCGCATTCAAAGCTTCTGCAATATAATCTGCCGCAATATTCGGATCCAAGTTACCGCATGTATAGACATCAATGCTGGCATAGCCGTGTTCAGGAAAACTGTGAATCGTTAAGTGTGATTCAGAAATGATGACAACCCCACTAACTCCTTGTGGAGCAAACTTGTGAAAGGCAACTTCTCGTACCTCTGCACCTGATTTTAAAGCAGCATCAACAAAAATCTTTTCAATCAAATCGATATTGTTCAGTTTCTCAAAGTCACAACCCCAAAGTTCAGAAATGACATGTCTACCCATAGTTTCCATAGTGTAAGCAGTTTCCATATTAAGCTTCCCCCTTACCATGATTAAAAAATAAGTCTGATAACTACCACGGGGGAAAGTTAGTCCAAAGAGGTCCTAACCCTTTAAGTAGCCATCATGCAAACCGCTTTTGAAGAAGTTCACGATTCATAGTATATATGGTTTAAATTTTTTTTGCAACTCCAAATTGAATTTTTGGATAGATAAACTTTTTATGTAATAAAGATATGGGGGAGGTCCGAATGTGGGGCAAATTCTGTTTTCGTGTGTTTATTCAGCGCCATAAGGCAGCCAGAAATTGATGATCAATGAATTAAAAATAGTCTGCTAAAAAAATTCAGCAGATAGACAAACTCGATAATAATTGAGTTTGTCTACTGTTTTTTATGTTTTTAATATTTGGCCGTTTATTGGAACGTGGGGCACTCGCGGTCCGCCATTGCGCCTGTGGGGTCTCCCTTTGACGCGCTTTCCCCGAAAGGAGCCTCGAACACCCGCTCCAATCACTTTGTTTTAAGATAGAATCCTTTAGTCTATTTAAGGCAGAGAACAAGGGGATTAAGGACAGTTCAACTAATCCTGAAGAGTAGCTACTATGTGAAAGATGAACGAACAAAACAAGTTTGCCTATTCGTTTCATGCAGCATCGAACTTCAATGCATTTGTGTTGGGGACGATACGCATGATCGTCATATCTTAGAGCCTCTGGTTGAACCAGTGATTCCAGAAAGTTGGAAAACCAGGAGTGTTTCCGCAGATGCAAAGGAAAAGCACGGTATGCGCTGGGTCACTATTCTCTCTAACTGCTTCAAATCCAATAAAAAATCAAAAAGGTTTCGGAATGTGGCCACTCCGAAACCTTTTTGTCTACAAACTGGGCCCGCTAAAAAATTTAGCAGGCTCGATTTTTTCATTATTTTACTGATAATTCAACTTCGGAAGTTTTTTTCAACTCGGATGCAACTAATTTTACAAGGTCCACTACCCGGTTGGAGTAACCCCACTCATTATCATACCAAGCCAGGACTTTAACTTTCCTGTCACCAATCATCATCGTTGTCAAACCATCGATGATGGCAGAGTGAGGATTAGTTTTGAAATCACTGGAAACCAAAGGTTCCATCGTGAATTCCATGATCCCTTTAAGTTCATTTTCTGAAGCGTCGATGAACGCTTGATTCACTTCATCAATCGTGACATCACAGTTTAAATCCACAACAAGGTCGACTAGGGACACGTTAGGTGTCGGTACGCGTATCGCCATTCCGTGAAGCTTGCCTTTTAATTGAGGCAACACCAATGAGATCGCTTTTGCAGCTCCTGTCGTCGTAGGAATGATGCTTTCCGCAGCGGCACGAGCACGTCTTAAGTCTTTGTGCGGGTTATCGATATTATTTTGATCATTTGTATAAGAATGTATCGTTGTCATTAAACCATTATTAATGCCGAATTTTTCATCAAGCACTTTTGCAACCGGTCCAAGACAGTTAGTTGTACAAGATGCATTGGATATGACATAATGCTTGTCAATTTCCAGAACTTCCTGATTGACGCCCATGACAATGGTAACGTCTTCATTTTTACCTGGTGCTGATAAAATCACCCTTTTTGCCCCTGCTTCTAAATGAAGAGCCGCTTTAGAACGATCATTGAATTTTCCAGTAGCTTCAATTACAATATCTATGTTCATCTCTTTCCAAGGCAATAGCTTTGGATCGCGGTTATTTATCAATTGTACTCGGCGGCCATTCACTACAAGTGAATCATCTTCCGCTATAATGATACCGTCGAATTTACCATGTATCGTATCATACTTTAGTAAGTGTGCTAAAGTTTCAGCAGGATAGCTTGCATTAATGGCAACAATGTCCAAACTCTCATCTAATATGGCCTTTCGGAAAACCATTCTTCCAATTCTCCCAAATCCGTTAATTGCTATTCTTGAATTCATTGTTCGGACCCTCCTGAAAATATTAATGTTATACTTATTACCTCTCACATGTAATTAGTATAACATAATTCAATGGAATTGTGCTAATAAAAATGCGGATTGTTTTATTTTTTCAACACAAAAGGAAGAAACCCGAAGATTTCTTCCTTTTATCACAACTATATGACATGCCATTCGCTAAGCAGGGCCTTCACCTGCTTCTTCGTTTCCTTAATGTCCCCATTATTATCGATGACGGCATCCGCTAAAGCCTTTTTATCAGCCAAGGGCATCTGAGAATGGATCCTGGCAAGCGCATCCTTCTCCGATAGACCATTCCTGTTCATTAAACGTTCCAATTGAACTTGTTCATCGACATATATCAAAAGCGTCTTTTCCACCATGAATGTCAGCTTACTTTCAAATAAGAGCGGAATATCCATGAATACCGTTTCTTCCCCTGCAGCGAGTGCCTCTTCCGTTTTGAGGCGCATCCAATTCCTGACGGCAGGGTGAACGATGCCATTCAATAGCAATCTCTTTTCCTGATCATGAAATATTATCGACCCAAGCTTTACGCGATCTATATTCCCATCCGCCAATAAGATATCTTCTCCAAACGCCTCCACAACTTGATGATAGGCGTCTTCACCTGGCTCAACGACAGCACGGGAAACCAGATCTGCATCTACAATCGTGAATCCGAGTTCCTGTAAATAGAGGCTGACACTGCTTTTCCCGCTGGCGATGCCTCCAGTGATTCCGATGATTTGTCCCATATGCTCCCCCTTTTAAACCATGTATCATAACTTGAATAAGCCGATTATAATTAAAAGTACACCTGGAAGAAAGGTTAAATGCTGGATAACTTTATTATTCGAAAGCAATTTCCCGCTTTGCAGTCCGCTCCAAATGAAAATTGAACTCATAACAGCGATGCATACTGCGAGGATAATCGGTGAAATCCCGATCATGGCTGCTCCGACTCCAGCCCCGAACGCATCCAGTGAAAGTGCAAACCCCAAAACAAGCGCTTCAACCCCCGTAATCGTACCTGATTTATCAAAATCGGCATTCAATGGTTTTTGTAAAATATTAATGGCTACCCCAAGTGATTTAATTTCAAAATTAAAGATGATTTTTTCATGATATCTATCATCTTTCAAATCTTTGTCAGGCCTAAAGTATTGATATACCATCCAGGCACCAAGAAAGATGAGGATGATGCCCCCGGTTTTTTCAGCCGCCCCGATAGATATGAGCTGACTGATGAATTGACCGATGACCATCGCTATGCCTAAACTCAAAGCAGAACAAAATGAAATGACCGCTATTGACTTTAAGGGGATTTTCATCTTCCGCATACCGAAAGTCAAACCTACGCCAAATCCGTCAATACTAACTGCAAAAGCAAGAAAAATAATTTGTAGCCACATCGGAATATTACTCCTTCCCTTCTCGTTGCTACCCTAGTATATGGTAGGAGCCCATCCGATGTGTTTTAAAAAACATTAGTTAAATAAGCGGCTGGCACAACGGGCAAATATGTGTGCCGCGTCCTGCAACAACCAGCTTTTCAAGTGGCGTGCCGCATGTTTTGCATTCCTCGCCCTTTCGTCCATAGACATTCAGTTCCAACTGAAACATGCCGATTTGCCCTTGAGAGTTGAGGTATGAACGAATCGTACTCCCACCCTTTTCCACCGCTTCACCCAATGTTGCAATGATTTCCGCATGCAACTTTTTGATTTCCTGCAAGGATAGTGAAGAAGCTATTCTCTCCGGATGGATACCGGAACGGAATAATGACTCGTCCACATATATATTCCCAATTCCAACGACAACCGTTTGATCAAGGAGAACCGGCTTGATTTTCCTGTTGGTTTTGGCCAATTTCGCACTTAGCCCCTCGACAGTAAAATCTTCAGATAACGGTTCAGGCCCTAAATGCAGCAGCGGCAACTGCTCAAACTCTTCTCCTTTGGCAAATAGGTGCATCGTTCCGAATTTCCGGACATCCCTGTACCGAAGCTCACTGCCATCCGTGAAAGTGAAGATCACATGTGTATGCTTATCGTATGGCTCTTCTTTTGGATGCACCCCGTATTTCCCCTCCATCCTTAAATGCGAAACCATCGAATAATCATCCAAGGTGAAAATGAGGAACTTGCCCCGACGGCCTATACTCTGAATCGTTTGCCCTCTTAAAGCATCCTGAAACTGTTCGACAGGCTCAGGCGCTTTAATGATCTTTGGCCAGAAGACGGACACTTCCTTAATCTCTTTTCCAAGTACGAGCTGCTCTAACGTTCTTTTGACTGTTTCCACTTCTGGAAGTTCTGGCATTACAATCACCTATCTTTTATTATTTGGCATCAAACCATGTTGGCCCGAAAGCATAATCCACTTTAAGGGGCACGTTCAATTCAATGGCATTTTCCATTTCCTCCGGAACGATCACCTTAAGGATTTCGAGTTCCTCGGGAGGCGTTTCAAAAATCAATTCATCATGCACCTGAAGAAGCATTCTCGTTTTAAGCCCTTCACTTTTCAGGCGCTTATTCATATTTATCATCGCAAGCTTGATGATATCCGCGGCACTGCCTTGAATCGGTGTGTTCATCGCTGTCCGTTCGGCAAAGCTCCTAATGTTGAAATTCCTGCTTGTAATCTCAGGTATATAGCGCCTTCTTTGCAGCAAAGTCGTGCTATACCCTTTTTGACGTGCCTCATGTATACTTTCTTCCATATATTCCTGAACACCAGGAAAGCTCCTTAAATACTTCTCGATGAACTCTCCAGCATCTTTTCTCGTGATGCCAAGACTTTGCGATAGCCCGTAGTCACTTATACCATAAACGATTCCGAAGTTGACGGCTTTTGCTTGGCGCCTCATGTTCGACGTGACTTCCTCCGCCTTTACATGGAACACATCCATCGCTGTCCTTGTATGGATGTCCATCCCGGCTTGGAATGCTTCCACCAATCCGCTGTCATTGGCGATATGCGCAAGCACGCGTAACTCGATTTGCGAATAATCCGCAGCAAAAATGATCCAATCCTTTTCGGAAGGAATGAAGGCCTGCCTGATTTTCCTGCCTTCTTCCAGTCTGATAGGGATGTTCTGCAGGTTGGGATCTGTAGAACTTAATCGGCCGGTTTGGGTCAATGCTTGGTTGAACCGGGTGTGCACCTTGTCCGTTTTAGCATTGACCACTTTGAGCAAACCTTCAATATATGTGGATTGCAACTTACCAAGCTGGCGATACAGTAATATTTCCTTAACGATATCATGCTGGCTCTCCAGTTTTTCCAGCACATCGGCTGAAGTGGAATAACCTGTTTTGGTTTTCTTCATGACCGGAAGCTCTAACTTTTCAAAAAGGATGGCCCCAAGCTGTTTAGGTGAATTGATATTGAAAGCCTCTCCAGCCAAATCAAAAATTCGTGCTTCAATGGTTCTTAAGCGAATGGCTAATTCCTGCCCCATGTTTTTCAGCCGGCCTATATCCACCTTGATGCCCTGCCATTCCATATTAGCCAGGATGATCGACAAAGGCAGCTCCAGTTCCGTTAACAGATGATATTGCTCGAACTCTTCCAGTTTATTGATCATCGGTTCTTTAAGAGAAAGGATTGCCTTCGATTTTCTGGCGATATGCTCGCTCAATTCAGCTTGCCCAGGAATCTTGCGTTTTGCACCTTTTCCATAAAAAACATCATCTGTCTCAAGACGGATTGTACCTTGTGTTTTCGTGATTTCGGCCACTTCATCCACTGACTCTGCCGGATCTAGGATATAGGATGCCAAAAACACATCAAAATCGATGCCTTTTATTTCGACGCCTCTATGACGGAGTGCAACAACCGTACGCTTCGCATCGAAAACCGTTTTCTTTTTTGTTTCATCCTCTGCCCAAGTTTTAAATGCCGCGGAACTCAGAGCATCATCTCCATGGAAGTAAAAATGACCTTGTTCATTACTGATGGCTATCCCTATAATATCTGCACGATGATAATTATCTTCTAAAGTTTCAACATATAAAGCACTTTCATCTGCAAACATTCCTTCTGTCATTTCACCCGTGTGAACCTCTATCTTTTCCTGTTCAAGCGGTACACTTTCCGTTACATCCAATTTATCGAGCAAAGTCGAAAAGCCTAGCTCTTTATAGAATGAGATGACTCGTTCCTGATCCATGCCGCTGTACTCAGTCTCGTTTACAGAAACTTCAAGCGGCGCTTCCCTCGTTATTGTTGCCAGCTCTTTACTTAATAGAGCCAGGTCTTTATGTTCCTCTATTTTCTCTTTCAATTTTTGTCCGCTTACCTCATCAATCGACTGCAGGAGGTTTTCCACCGTTTCAAATTGATGCAATAACTTAAGGGCGGTTTTTTCACCAACACCCGGTATGCCGGGAATATTGTCGGAGGCATCTCCCATCAGCCCTTTTAAATCAATGATCTGAAAGGGGGATAGACCGTATTTTTCATGTATATGCTTTGGAGTGTATTCCTCAATTTCTGTAATCCCCTTTTTCGTAATGGAAACCGTCGTACTAGGGGAGGATAATTGTGTTAAATCCTTATCACCGGAAATGACCTTCACCTCAAAACCATCTTTTTCAGCTTGTAAAGACAGCGTCCCGATAATATCATCGGCTTCATAGTTCTCCAGTTCATACCTTTTTATTTGAAAACAATCAAGCAGCTCACGAATGAAAGGAAATTGCTCAGATAATTCAGGCGGCGTTTTTTGGCGACCTCCTTTATATTCTTTAAATGACGCGTGTCTGAATGTCGTTTTACCCGCATCGAATGCAACAAGTATGTGCGTTGGTTTTTCTTCTTCAAGAATGCGGTTGAGCATCATGGTGAATCCGTAAACGGAATTCGTATGTACCCCTTTATCATTATTCAAGAGCGGAAGTGCAAAAAACGCACGGTATGCAATGCTATTTCCATCTATGAGTACTAACTTTTTATCCAATTCCGTCTTCCTCCAGTCATACAGGTTTATGCAGTTTTAGCTTCTATTTAAAAACGCAAAAAGCCGTTCATTTTCTTTCTCTATTCTACCATGAGTAGAAGCGGAAAGAAAAATGACGGCAACGGCGATTATTTAGTATTTCCCATTAACAAGCTGGCATATGGGGAATCCGACGGCAGAACGATGACCGTTTGATCTCCAATCGTTTTTTTGTAGGAGTCAAGAGTCCGGTATAGTTTATAGAATTCGGGATCTTTGGAAAACGACTTATTATAGATTATCGCTGCTTCCCCTTCTCCTTCAGCCCTGATAACTTCTGCATCAGCTTCTGCAGTCGAGAGCAATTCTTTCACTTTACGATCAGTATCCGCAATGATACGATTTTTCTTCGCATCACCTTTGGATAGGTACTCTTGCGCTTTCGATTCCCGCTCTGAAATCATCCTCTTGAAGACGGATGCTTCATTTTCGGCTGGCAGGTCAGTCCGCTTTATTCGGACATCCGTCAGGCTGATGCCATAACTGTCCTTTTGCAGCAGTTCGTTGACTTTTTCTGTTATGCGGTCGTTTAAACTTCCCCTGGATGACTTCTCATCATTGATGATTTCATCATAATTCAGCTGGCCAAGCTCTGAACGAACTGCCGAATAGATGAACTCTTCCATTTTCGTTTCGGCATTCTGTAGCGTCCTTGCATTTGTAATCAATTTCTTCGGATCTTCTATTCTCCATACTGCATAGTTGTCGATCAGCATCCGCTTTTTATCTTTCGTATTGATTTCCGCCTCGGATACATCAGAACTCATCTGATACTTCGGCAAGGTCATGACGCTCTGGATGAATGGCACTTTTACCTTCAAACCCGGGGTTTTGTCAATTCTTACCACTTCACCGAATTGACGGACGACTTTATATTCGCCCTCTTTGACGATATATACATTGGTGAAGATGATTAGCAGCAACGCGAATAAAATAATGAGGAAAATGCCAATTTTCACGTAGCCTCTCCAATGAAAATCACCTTTTTTCAACTCAGAGAAATCTATTATTTTTCCACTCATTGTTTAGCGCCCCCTTCCCCCGCCGCTTTTTCTTCCATTGCATTCCCTTTTTCCGTTTCTCCTTCTGGAGCAGTGGATTCATCAGGTGCAGGCGTTTTTTTCGTTTCCTCTTTTTCAAGCGGGCGAAGCGGCAAGTACTTCATTGTGTTTCCATCATCATTCATGATATAAAGCTCCGCATTCGGCAATACTTCTTCAAGGGTCTCAATAACAAGACGGTCCTTCGTAATCCCCTTATTGCCCTTATACTCACTTAGTAATTTTTCAAAGACCGCTACATCCCCACGGGCAGCTTCCGTACGGGCAGCTTTATCCCCATTGGCCTGTGATATGATGGCGTCTTTTTCCCCTTCCGCTTCATTCATCCGTTTATTTTCATATTTATCCGCTTCGTTTATTTTCGTATTGGCCGTTTCCCTGGCATCCGTTACATTGGTAAATGCCTTCCGGACTTCTTCATTCGGTAACTCCACATCCTGGAGTTTAACCGCAGATATCGAAATTCCGACATCATATTTCTCCATTAGCTGTGACAGCAATCCCCATACATCCGCTTCAATTTGCGCTTTACCGGATGTAAGTGCATCATCTATTTTCGTGCTGCCGATAATGCTCCGTAAGGCAGCTGAAGTCGTATCATATAATATTTTCTCTGGATCATCTGCATTGTATAGATATTTTGGAGGGTCTGTGATTTTCCACTGAACCACTAGGTCGGCTAGCACAATATTTTCATCACCCGTAATCATCTTGGTCTCACTCGGGTAATCCTTCACCTCTCCATCCTCTTCCTTATATCCAAACTTAAGGCTGAATGTTTCTTTCGATAATTTTTCAACCGATTGAATCGGCCAAGGCAGCTTAAAGTGAAGTCCTGGTTCTGTTATCGTCTGCTCCACCTTACCAAACGTCATTATGACAGCTTGATCGGATTCATCAACCGTGTACCAGGTCGATATCGCAACTACACCCAAAATTAAAATTAGAAAGACAAGTCCTATGATCGTATATATCCTTTTTAAGCTAACGATATGTATCACCCCTTCTTTGCCGTTATATCTTATTTACGCAAGAAAGGGCCTAAAGTTTCATGAAAATCAAATATTTTCCTAAGAAAATAGGATAGAGGAATGGTTCCCGGGGAATAAGACAAAATTAAAAGACAGAGACTATGGGTCTCTGTCAATGTTTAACTCCTTGGATGAGGGGTTGTACAAACATTGTACCCCTGCATTATGAAGTCCGTTTTAAGAAATTGTAAAGGACATGTAAATTCACGAAACCCGCTACATCTTTCCTTTTAAGCTTTTATTTAAAGTGACTGTAAAAGTCGTCCCGGTTCCAGGTGTGCTTTCCACGTTGATTTTACCTTTATGGACTTCTATTATATGCTTGACGATTGCCAGTCCAATGCCAGTTCCTCCTGAATCGCGGCTCCTTGCCTTATCGATCCGGTAAAACCGTTCAAAGATCCTCGGCAGTTCTTTTTCTTCGATGCCGATCCCGCTATCTTGAACTGCAATATCAACCGTCTGTTCATTCTCCATGATATTCACGGTGACCCTCCCGCCATTTGGGGTATAGGTCAATGCGTTCGTTATCAAATTAATGAAAACCTGTTTGATCCTATCAGATTCCCCTTCAATGAAAACAGGTTCCTGTGATGCTTTAATTTCAAGCGATACTTCTTTTTCCTTCAGCTTCCCAATAAGCATCTCTTGTATTTCACCAAGGACTTTCGTAATATCCACGACACCTGCTTTCAAAACGAATTCCTGCTGCTCCATTTTTGATAAATTCAGAAGCTCCTGAATGAGCTCTTGCAGCCGATCACTTTCTTTCAAGATAATCGTTAAAAAGTGCTTTGAGGTCTTTTCGTCTTTTAAAGCCCCATCTAACAATGTTTCTGAAAACCCTTTAATAGAAGTGATCGGGGTTCTCAATTCATGGGACACATTAGCCACGAAATCCTTCCGCATTTGCTCGAGCCTTTTCAATTCGGTGATATCATGGAAAATGAGGAGGATCCCCTTCCATTCATCATGATTCCCGATAATGGGAGCCCCGTAAATCTCAAAATGCTTACGTTCTATTGCAAGTGGTATCCTCACCTGGCGTTTTATCGTTTTTTCCGTCCGAAAGATCTCTTCGATTATGGCAATCACTTCCTGATCTTTAATGACCGAGTAATATTCCTGAAACAAAAAAGTAGCGGAGTTTACATGGAAGCTTTTCTTGAATTCCCGGTTGATTAAGGTGGTATACCCTTTACTGTCTATGAGCAAGACACCACTACCGATATTTTCAACAAGTGCTTCCAAACGATCCTGATTCATTTCCCTCGCTATTTCAGTTTCCTGAAGATTCCTCGCCAATATGTTCAAGGAAGTTGTCAGCATTCCGGTTTCATCAGTTTGCCTCCCGAATGTCCGAGTTCCATAATTGCCTTTTGCCAGTTCGATGGCTGCCATAGTGGCCTCCTCGATCGGACGGATATAATATGAAGTGATTTTACTCGCGAGCATGAGAATGATGATCAAGGCAACCCCTAAGCAAATGATCAATATTTGCCACATTTGTTTATTCACTTGATCGATGGCCTCTATTTCATTGCTATGGACGACAAAACCTTCAATCTCGCCATCCTTTTCGACCGTCTTCCAATAAAAATGGAGGTCCGACTCCCCTTCAACCACCTCAAACCCTTCCCCATACTTAAGCCCTTTTTCCAAAGTTATTTTGCGAAGGACCTTGGCATGGCTTTTAAGTATTTCACTTGATGATGTCGAATCGTATAATATTTCCCCACTCGCAGAGAGAATCGTTAAGTTCGAATCTAAAAGGGGTGTCAGTTTTGCCGTCTCCCCTTCTTCCAAAAAGGACGCGATCCCCCCATGCTCTTGAATATATGTAGAAATGAAGAATGTTTCGTTCTGTATGCGCTCATTGAACGTTGTAATATAATAACTTTTGAACAAATGCCCCAATAAAAAGCCCACGGCCATCAGGACGACCATCACCAGCGTGATGAGGGTATATAAGAGCTTTTTACGGTAGGTCGTCATTCTTTTTTAGGCTCCTCAAGCTTATACCCCAAGCCCCTTATCGTTTTGATATATAGAGGTTTTTTTGTATCCTTCTCTATTTTTTCACGAAGATGGCTAATATGCACATCGACGATTCGGGAATCTCCCGCGAAATCATAATTCCATACCGCACTGAGCAGTTGGTCCCTAGTCAATACTCGCCCTTTATTCTTCGCCAAGTATAAAAGTAATTCAAATTCTTTTGGAGTTAATTCTAATTGCTGTTCATCAAAGAATGCTTCGTATCGATCCGGGAATACTTTCAATTCCCCTAATTTCAAGAGACCATCTTCCTGATCATTACCTGACTCACTGCCGTTCGATTGAAACTGTGATCTCCTTAATATGGCTTTAATCCGTGCTACTACCTCCCGCGGACTAAATGGTTTGGTTAAATAATCATCCGCTCCAAGTTCAAGTCCCAGAACTTTGTCAAATTCATCGTCCTTAGCAGTCAGCATCAAGATCGGTATATTGATTTTTTGCTGGCGAAGCTGTTTACATACTTCAAGCCCATCCATTTTAGGCAGCATCAAATCCAATACCACTAAATCGGGGCGTATGTCCACAGCAGCCTGCAGTCCTTGTTCTCCATCCAAAGCCGTGATCACCGAATAGCCTGCTTGTTCTAAATTGTACTGAAGTAAGGTAACTATTGATTGTTCATCATCCACTACGAGAATTTTCTTTGACATTAGATCCCCCTGAATTATGTATTACCCCATAGACCAAATTCTCAGTCTACTCATCCAATTCCATTATAAAGAATATTATATGAAATTTACACATAAAAAAAACGTATTGAAAGTTATTCCTACCTTAAGCAGGGGCTTATCGTCCCCGGATTTGTTCCAAAGCGGATAAAAAGACTGCCCGGAGATGGAAGATGGCCTCGGCCTTCCCTTCCAATATTCCAGGCAGTCTGATCAAGAGATAGTTTTCACCATCTCTTATTGAAGAACTTGCATTACCGCTTTAACTGATTCAACTGATTTTGAAAGTGCCGCTTTTTCGCCTTCAGTCAATTCAAGCTCGATGATTTGTTCAATGCCGTTTGCACCTAGTACAGTTGGCACACCAAGGTAGATTCCTTCGAATCCGTATTCGCCTTCAAGATAAGCGATGGATGGAAGAACGCGACGTTGGTCTTTAAGGATTGCTTCAGCCATTTCCACAAGGGATGCAGCCGGTGCATAATATGCGCTTCCGTTTCCAAGAAGGTTTACGATTTCTCCGCCGCCTGTACGAGTACGAGCCACGATTGCTTCTAAACGATCTTGGGGGATCAGTGTCTCCAAAGGAATTCCGCCAGCATAAGAGTAACGGACCAGAGGGACCATATCGTCACCGTGTCCGCCAAGCACGAAACCAGTTACATCTTTAACGGATAAGTTTAATTCTTGGGCTACGAAAGTGCGGAAACGAGCTGTATCAAGAACACCCGATTGTCCGATAACGCGTTCTTTAGGGAAACCTGATTCTTTGTAAACAGTGTAAGTCATTGCATCTACAGGGTTAGTCAAAACGATGATTGTTGTATTAGGGGAATATTTAACCACTTCTTTAGTTACTGATTTCATAACTTTTTGGTTAGTTTGAACTAAGTCGTCACGGCTCATGCCGGGCTTACGGGCAATTCCAGCAGTGATGATCACTACGTCGGAATCAGCTGTTTCTGAATAGTTGGATGTACCGATGATGTTAGCGTCGAAACCAAGAACAGGTCCTGCTTCCGCCATATCAAGAGCTTTACCTTTTGTAGGGTTTTCAGCTTGCGGAATATCAACTAAAACGATATCACCAAGTTCTTTTTGAGCTGCTAGGAATGCTGCTGTAGCACCAGTGAAACCGGCACCTACTACTGTGATTTTTTTACGCTTAGACATGTTAATTCCTCCTTAAAATATGTGAATATTTTGGAATGCTTTTAACATTTTCATGCACATATATATATAAAGCTCCCTGGAAAAGAAGCCCATTAAGGTACTTTTCCAGAAAGCATTTATAAATTATTTAAGGTTTTTGATAAGCTCGTCAGCGAACTCAGAACATTTAACTTCTGTTGCGCCTTCCATTAGGCGGGCAAAATCGTATGTAACGACTTTAGAAGCGATTGTTTGTTCCACTGATTTTGTGATGCTGTCTGCAGCTTCGTTCCATCCAAGGTGTTCAAGTAAAAGAACGCCTGAAAGAAGTACTGAAGATGGGTTAACTTTATCAAGACCAGCATATTTAGGAGCCGTTCCGTGAGTTGCTTCGAAAATGGCATGTCCAGTTTCGTAGTTGATGTTTGCTCCTGGAGCGATACCGATTCCGCCAACTTGTGCAGCTAATGCATCAGAAATGTAATCTCCGTTCAAGTTCATTGTTGCAACAACATCAAACTCTTTAGGACGAGTCAGGATTTGTTGTAAGAAGATATCAGCAATGGAATCTTTAACGATGATTTTGCCTTCAGCTTCAGCAGCAGATTGTGCTTTGTTAGCAGCTTCAGTGCCTTCAGCATCTTTAATTTTGTCATATTGGTTCCATGTGAACACTTTATCGGCGAATTCTTGTTCTGCAACTTCATAACCCCAAGTTTTAAATGCGCCTTCCGTGAATTTCATGATGTTACCTTTATGAACAAGCGTTAATGATTTACGGCCTTCTTTGATCGCATAGTTAAGTGCAGAGCGAACAAGACGTTTTGTTCCTTCTTCAGAAATCGGTTTAATTCCGATACCTGAAGTTTCAGGGAAACGAATGTTTGTAACACCGAATTCATTTTGTAGGAATTCGATTAATTTCTTAGCTTCGTCAGAACCTTTTGCATATTCGATACCAGCATAGATGTCTTCAGTGTTTTCACGGAAGATGACCATGTCAGTGTCTTCCGGACGTTTAACTGGTGAAGGCACACCATCAAAGTAACGTACTGGACGAAGACAAACGAATAAGTCCAATACTTGACGCAATGCAACGTTCAATGAGCGGATACCGCCACCGATTGGAGTTGTAAGAGGTCCTTTAATAGCGATTAGATATTCGTTAATGACATCAAGAGTTTCTTGTGGAAGCCATTCGCCTGTTTGGTCAAATGCTTTTTGTCCAGCTAAAACTTCTTTCCATTCGATTTTCTTTTCGCCGTTGTAAGCTTTTTCAACTGCTGCGTCTAAAACGCGAGAAGCTGCTGCCCAGATATCAGGACCGATTCCGTCTCCCTCAATATAAGGAACGATTGGATTGTTTGGTACGTTAAGAGCACCGTTAGTAACTGTGATTTTTTGGCTTTGTGTCATGTCTCTTACCTCCGATTCAAATTCAAAGGTTAGATGGCCGGCCATTAAACGAGGCAGGACCACTAACCCTTTTTACTCACATCTATTAATTTACTACAAAATCGATGAAATAAAAAATAATTTTTGAAAAACTTTTAATTAGCGTTCTTCAATCGGTACATATTTTTGCATACCTGGTCCAACATACTCTGCACGCGGACGGATCAGGCGGTTGTTTGAATATTGCTCAAGGATATGAGCGATCCAGCCTGAAGCACGGCTTACTGCAAAGATTGGTGTAAATAGGTCATGCTCGATACCTAAACTATGGTAAACGGAAGCAGAATAGAAATCCACGTTTGGCGGAAGATTTTTTTGACCAGTTACGATTTCATTAATTTTAATGGACATATCATAATATTGCGGTTGTCCAGTAAGTTCAGTAAGTTTTTGGGACATTTCTTTAAGGTGTTTAGCACGTGGATCACCTTTACGGTAAACACGGTGGCCAAAGCCCATGATTTTTTCTTTATTGGCTAATTTTTCGTTGATATATGGCTCAACGTTATCAACTGAACCAATTTCAGTAAGCATTTTCATGACTTGTTCGTTAGCTCCGCCGTGAAGTGGGCCTTTTAAAGCGCCGATGGCAGAAGTTACGCCAGAATAGATATCGGATAATGTAGCCACACAAACGCGTGCAGTGAATGTGGAAGCGTTCAATTCATGGTCAGCATGAAGGACCAATGCTTTGTTGAATGCCTCTTCTTCGATTGCCGTTGGTTCATTACCACTTAACATATATAAGAAGTTAGCAGCAAAGCTTAAATCTGTACGTGGTGCAACCGCTTCTTTTCCTTGACGGATGCGAGCGAAAGTTGTTACCAATGTAGGGATTTTTGCTTGGATGCGGATTGCTTTACGATAGTTAGCGTCTTCATTCATTACATCCGCTTCTTCATCATAAAGACCAAGAAGAGATACAGCTGTGCGAAGAGCTCCCATTGGATGTACTTTATCAATCGGGTATGTTTTGAAATGATTAACCACTTCTGCTGGAATTGCAGCATTTTCAGCAAGTTGTTTAGTTAATTCCTTTAGTTGGCTTTTGTTTGGAAGAGCTCCGTGCCATAAAAGATAGATTACTTCTTCGAATGTTGCATTTACAGCCAAATCGTCGATGTCATAACCTGAATACGTTAATGTGTCATCGATAATGGAGCTTACTGATGAAGTTGTTGCTACCACACCTTCAAGACCTTTTGTTGCTGTCATACTAAATCTCTCCTTTTCCTATATATTCCCCTATACCCTTGCTCATTGCGTATAAATATAGCGCTTCCAAGGAAATTAGCTATTCTGAATACAACCATCTATTTTTTAGCAGAAGACATACATCTTGTATTGAAGCGTTCACGGAATATGCCCCCAACAATAGTAAAATGTACGATAATCTTTTATACGAAATCCTAAAAATAATGCTTGTAGCTATTCCTAGTGAGCGCTTGCTCAATAACTACATCTTTTTTTAAGGTTCCTCAAAAATATCAATGATATTCTGAATCCCATTTTTAATAAAACAGAGCAGTTACATGATTATTATAAACAATAAACACTTTTTTGGGAATGAAAAGCACTTAAAATGTGAAAAAATTATTATTTCATTAGAAAAATTAGCAACATATTCACCTGCTTTTTTTTATGCAATCCAACACGTTTTTTTTGAAAATTTGTCACAAAGCAGAAGAAATGAAACATTAGATAGAAAATTCCCATTCCCAATGTTGACGAGCTCTTTCATCCTCCGCCACTCGCTTTATTTAAAAAAATTAAAGATCTGCATGCATAAATAAGCAATTCCTGCCCCGATTAACGGACCGACAGCTACACCTTTGAATAATGCGACAGCAAGAATCGTCCCAAAAACAAGAGCCGCAGTAATATGCGGATCATGTGACAGGAGTGTAATCCCATTTTTCGCTATAAGTGCAACCGCTATTCCGGATGCAAGCGCAATCCAGGCATAAGGGGATTTAATGGCGTCCCCAAGTTCCTTGAAACCAATCGCCCCATTCGCTATTGGGATGAGTACGGAAATCGTGATGATAGTAACGCCCAAGTTGATTCCTTTCGCTTCTAAATATGGAAACACTTTAGCGTCAAGGCCAATCAGTTTCATGCTCAAAAGAAAACCCGCAGCCATGATCAGTGACATATTTTTCCCAAACCAACCGATTGCTGCAAGTAAAATTAAAAATACGACAGGACCGTTGATCATTCTCCCTTCACCTTCTTTCTTCTTTTTTGTTATTTTAACATAACAAACTCCTCTCTTTCTTTAGAGGAGACCGATTTATGGGGCTATGTATTTTAACGGGAAAAAGTTAAGCAGAATGACGAAAGAATCTTTCCTTTCTTTTCCATCATCGTTACAATTATAATACAAACTTTATGATAGAAGGAGGATATGTCTTGAATCCAGTATATATGTATCGTTTCATTCGTTCTTTACTGGTCGTCGGAGGAATAATTTTAGGTGGAATTGCCTTGTTTTATTTATCTAAGTATACATATCCATTCATTATTGCCATGATAATCGCTTTCTTGATGAACCCCCTGGTCACTTTTTTCGAAAAGAAAGGAAGACTGCCAAGGGGATTGGCTGTATTCATTTCCCTTTTGCTCATTTTCCTTTTATTTGCGGGTCTAATCACCTTACTCGTCACCGAGATCATTTCAGGGACCAATTACCTTGCCGGAGTCATACCACAACACATTGAAACGATCGTGAACTTTATAGAAACATACATCACTTCAACCGTCATCCCTTTATATAATCAAATAGCTGCCATGTTCAATAATTTGGATATCGAACAGCAAGACACAGTCCTCAAGAATATCCAAAATATCGGTGAATCCATCACTACCGGAGTAAGCGGCTTCATTCAAGCGTTCTTGAAGAACATTCCCACAATTATCGGATGGTTTCCAACTACGGCAACAGCACTCCTTTTTACCCTACTGGGCACTTTCTTCATCAGTAAAGATTGGGATACCTTTGGCCTTGTGACAGGAAAAGTGTTGCCTGATAAGATTTTTTCGGGTGCCAAGCGTTTATTCAGGGACTTAAAACGGGCTTTATTTGGTTTTATCCGTGCACAATTCACTCTTGTTTCATTGACGACTGTCACGATTTTAATCGGCTTTCTCATCTTAAGGGTGAATTATTCAATTACCATTGCCCTGATATGCGGACTGGTCGATATCATTCCCTATTTAGGGACAGGGACGATTTTCATTCCTTGGATCATCTTTGAATTCATTGCCGGAAATACAAGTCTTGCAATCGGTTTGTCCGTCCTGTACATAATCGTTGTTGTCCAGCGCCAGTTAATAGAGCCAAAAGTTCTTTCTTCCAGTATTGGTTTGGATCCGCTCGCCACTCTCATCGCCTTGTTCATCGGCTTCAAATTGATCGGTTTCCTTGGGCTGATTGCAGGACCTGTCGTACTTGTCATATTCAATACACTTCAGCGTGCCAATGTCTTTAAGGCCATATGGTCTTTCATCATCGGGCAAGATACAAAGAGAACCACATAAAGTAATCCAGCTTATCTTTATATCTTATAGCATTCTCCCATTCCATATAAAAATCCGCCTCGGGTACGAGGCGGATTTTTGGTTTCAAGCCTTTATTTTGACGTCTCGAATTGTTCTGTTTCAGTAGAACCTGCAAGTGCTGTTGTGGATGATGTTCCACCAGAAATGACTTGTGCCACTTCATCAAAATAACCAGTTCCCACTTCACGTTGATGGCGTGTTGCTGTATAGCCGTCGGGTTCACTGGCGAACTCTGCTTGTTGAAGTTCTGAGTATGCAGCCATACCGCGGTCTTTATAACCAAGAGCAAGATTGAACATGCTATGATTCAATGAGTGGAAGCCAGCAAGGGTAACGAATTGGAACTTATAACCCAATTTACCCAATTCAACTTGGTAGCTGGCAATTTCTTCATCACTTAATTTAGCTTTCCAGTTAAATGATGGGGAGCAATTGTAAGCAAGGAGCTTACCCGGGAACTCTGCATGGATCGCTTCGGCAAAGCGGCGAGCATCCGCTAGATTAGGTTCAGAAGTCTCACACCAGATAAGGTCGGCATACGGTGCATAAGCAAGGCCGCGTGCAATTGCTTGATCAAGACCCGCGTTGGTGCGGTAGAACCCTTCCGGAGTCCTTTCGCCAGTGATGAAAGGTGCATCGACCGGATCGATATCATCGGTGATCAAGTCTGCAGCATCAGCATCCGTACGGGCAATTAAGATAGTCGGTGTCCCCATTACGTCTGCTGCCAATCGGGCGGAAACCAAGTTACGTACTGCCGTTTGGGTTGGCAGAAGAACTTTACCGCCTAGGTGACCACATTTTTTCTCTGAAGAAAGCTGGTCTTCAAAGTGAACACCTGCCGCTCCAGCTTCGATCATGCCTTTCATTAATTCGAAGACGTTAAGGGAACCGCCAAAGCCGGCTTCAGCATCCGCTACGATTGGAGCGAACCAATCGATATCCTCTTTTCCTTCAGCAAAGCTGATTTGGTCTGCACGCTGAAGTGTCTGATTAATGCGTTTAACCACTTGCGGCACGGAGTTGGCTGGATATAAACTTTGGTCAGGGTACATTTGCCCTGCGATGTTAGCATCTGCCGCAACTTGCCAGCCGCTTAGGTAGATTGCTTTTAAACCAGCTTTCACCTGTTGCATTGCTTGGTTACCAGTCAATGCTCCTAATGCATTGATGAAATCCTCTGTATTTAATAGATTCCATAGTTTCTCAGAACCACGGCGTGCCAGTGTTTGTTCAATATCGATGGAACCTCTTAATTTAATAACTTCGTCCGCCGTATAAGGACGTTTAATCCCAGTCCACCGTGAGTCATTTTCCCAGTTTTGTTGTAATTGTTGCGCTCTTTCATTCATCATTATCGTTTCCTCCTAATTTATATTTAATATTTTCAATATTAAGATAATTGTTCATATGCCGGATTGGTTAAGAAATCTGCAAAGTCATCCACTTCAATCAATTCTTCGAATAGTTTAGTAGACTCTTCAAACTTTCCTGACTTGAAAGCTTCTTCCCCTACTTCCGATTTAATGACCTCCACTTCTTCCTCTTTAATCTGATGGAATAATTCTTCGGTTATTTTCCTGCCATCTTCGAGGATGCCTTTTGGATGCCGGATCCATTGCCAGACCTGTGCTCTTGAAATTTCAGCCGTTGCTGCATCTTCCATTAAGTTATTAATGGGCGCCGCCCCCCTGCCGCTTAACCAAGAGGCAATATATTGGATGCCGACGTTAATGTTCGTCCTTAATCCTGCCTCTGTGATTGTTCCTTCGGGCACAGCCAGCAGCTCTTGCGCTGTTACAAGGACATCTTCTCGTTTTCGGAAAATTTGATTCGGTTTTGGAACAAGCAGGTCAAAAACCTCTTTTGCGATGCTTACCATACCTGGATGGGCAACCCATGTTCCATCATGGCCGTCTCTTGCTTCGCGTTCTTTATCTGCCCGGACTTTCGCAAAAGCCTCATCATTCTTAATCGGGTCATTTTTAACTGGAATTTGCGCTGCCATCCCGCCAATTGCCGGAGCATTACGAGTGTGGCATGTTTTGATTGCCAATAAGGAATACGCTCTCATGTTCGGAACGGTCATCGTCACCTGCAGCCGGTCAGGAAAGATAACATCATCCGAGTGACGGAATTTTTTCAGGAAACTGAAGATATAATCCCAGCGGCCGCAGTTCAGGCCTGCAGAATGTTCTTTAAGCTCGTACAGAATTTCATCCATTTCGAATGCGGCAAGTATCGTTTCAATCAAGACCGTTGCCTTAATGGTTCCTTGCGGTATTCTTAAATCGTTCTGTGCATATACGAATATTTCATTCCATAATCTTGCTTCTAGGTGGCTTTCCATTTTTGGTAAGTAGAAGTATGGACCGCTTTGTTTTTCGACCAATGCTTTTGCGTTGTGGTAAAAGTACAGTCCAAAGTCAAAAATGCTGGCTGATATTGGCTGTCCATCCAAAAGGACATGTTTTTCCTCCAAATGCCAGCCGCGTGGCCTTACCTTTAGGACAGCCCTTTTTTCATTCAATTCATACACTTTGCCATTTGGATTTTTAAATGAAATGGTTCCGCGGATTGCATCGCGCAAATTCAATTGACCATCCACGCAATTCTCCCAAGTGGGTGAGTTGGCGTCTTCAAAATCAGCCATGAATACATTGGCACCTGAGTTCATTGCATTAATGATCATCTTACGATCAACCGGTCCAGTTATTTCAACCCTGCGGTCCTGCAAGTCATTCGGGAGTGGCGCAATCGTCCAATCACTTTCACGAATATGCTTCGTTTCTTCAAGGAAATCAGGCAACTTGCCTTGATTCAGCTCTTCCTGTACGCTTTTGCGCCGTTTCAGAAGTTCCTTCCTTCTTTCACTGAAATGCCGTTCAATTCTTTCGATGAATTGAAGAGCCTCCGTTGTAAGTATTTGTTCATATCCTGGCTTAATGTTGCCCGTAATTTGTAAGCCTTTTGCTTCCGTAATCATGTTGCCTCTCCACATCCTTTCCAACTCTTTTATGTTATAATACAGTTGATTTATTTCCTGTTTGTATTATATAACACACTGTATAAATTTGTCACCAGTTTTTTCTAAAAAGTTTCCAAAAAAAGAATTCCTCACATGAAAAAGCCTGATTTATCCATGTTTTCGCGGGATAATAGTTAAAAAATTCTGTTATTATACACTGCTTCACTTTCTTCCGAATTCTTCATTTAATGGTGAAACAGGCAAAACGGATTACATTTAATCTCCCTATGTTTTGTCCAATTTTAGTGAAATGCCATAAAGGCTGCTAATGAAAAAAAACCTTGGTTAATTTTTAAGACTTCTTTTTTCCAGACCAAAAAGGCTGCCTAAAAGCTTGAGCTTTTAGGCAGCCTTATATTATTTATGCCGAATGATGGTGACTTTCCCTTTATTCATCCTGTTCATGATAAACCGGATAACAATCGGTTTGAGGAGATTCCGGGTTGGCGGAAATACAAGGAGCAATCCCATGATATCCGAAATGAACCCCGGGGACAGCAACAGTGCAGCTCCAATAAAGATACAGATTCCATCAACGATTTCATTTCCTGGCATCATTCCGTAACGAATCTGTTCCTGTGCCCTTTTCCATGTTTCCATCCCTTGCCGTTTAGCCAAATAGGCTCCGATTAAACCTGTGGCTACAATCAGGAACACAGTTGGCCAAAAACCAATCATATTGCCTGACAGCAATAGGACAATGATTTCAATCACCGGCATCGCAATGATAAACAATAAAAAATATTTCATCTACATTCCTCCTGCACAGCCCATTTCTGGTGCGGTACATCCATCTTACCTCATTGGCACGGAATCAGCCAAAATTTCGTTTTACAAAACGTTGGCATGTCCATCATAAATGACTCCACGACCTGCATCGACCGTTATTCTTTGCCCATCCGTGAAAACTTTGATCGCGTTTTCCGCCCCAACGATGACCGGAATGCCCAATGTGACCCCTACAACAGCTGCATGGCTTGTCAAACCGCCTTCTTCCGTAATCAATGCTGCACACTTTTCAATCGCTGGCATCATATCGCGGTCAGAACCAATTGTAACAAGTACAGAGCCTTCCGTCACTTTTTCCAAAGCTTCCTTGGCATTCTTAGCTACAACCACTTCACCTTTCGCAGATTTCCTGCCGATTCCTTGAGCCTTCAAAAGAACCTCACCTAACACATGAATTTTCATCAAGTTAGTCGTACCTGTTTCACCAACTGGCACACCGGCTGTTATGACGACTAAATCCCCATGGGACACTAAGCCGGAATGCAAGCTTTCATCAATAGCAGTTTGAAGCATCTCATCGGTAGTCGTCGCTTTGGGACCGATCTGCGGGTAGACTCCCCATGCCAGTGCAAGCCGTCTTGAAACATGATCATTGGAGGTAACGGCAATGATCGGTGCTTTAGGGCGGTATTTAGAAATCATCCTTGCCGTATGGCCACTTTCGGTAGGGGTGATGATTGCTCCGGCATTAAGATTAAGCGCCGTGTGGGCAACGGACTGACCAATTGCATCCGTGACATTATGACGGTTCACTTTGCTTCTGACTGATAATATATCCCGATAATCAAGGGCAGTTTCAGCACGTGAAGCAATGTTATGCATCGTTTGAACAGCCTCGACAGGGTAGGTTCCAGCAGCCGTTTCACCAGAAAGCATGATGGCATCCGTTCCATCAAATATGGCATTGGCTACGTCACTTGCTTCTGCACGGGTCGGCCTTGGGTTACGCTGCATCGAATCGAGCATTTGTGTAGCCGTTATGACCGGTTTCCCGGCATTGTTACATTTTTTGATCATTTGTTTTTGGACTAATGGCACTTCTTCTGCAGGAATTTCCACTCCCAGGTCGCCACGGGCTACCATCAAACCATCTGAAACTTCCAAGATTTCATCAAGCCGGTCTACACCCTCTTGATTTTCAATTTTAGGGATGATTTGAATATGCTCCGCTCCATTCTGCTGCAATAATTCACGCACTTCAAGTACATCGGAAGCCCTGCGTACAAATGAGGCAGCAACAAAGTCGATACCTTGTTCGATTCCAAAAAGGATATCCTGTTCATCTTTCTCCGTTATGCCAGGCAGGTTAACCGAAACACCTGGAACATTCACGCCTTTTTTATTCTTAAGTGTACCGCTATTCAATATTTTGGTACTGATTTCTTTTCTTACCTCATCTATTTTCAACACTTCAAGACCGATCAATCCATCATCCAAAAGGATCTTAGATCCTGGATGGACATCATGCAGAAGCCCTTCATAGGTAATGGAGAATTTTTCAGGTGTTCCCAGGACTTCATTCATGGAAATAATGACATCATTGCCGGCTACCAGCTCTATGGAGTCATTTTCCATATTATTTGTCCGTATTTCAGGTCCTTTTGTATCCAGCAGGATAGCAACCTGTTTACCCGCTTTTTCACCCGCTTCCCTGATATTGCCGATTCTAGCGGCATGTTCTTCATGATTTCCATGTGAAAAGTTAAGCCGAGCTACATTCATCCCCGCTTCTATTAATTGAACCAGCTTTTCTATACTTTCACTTGCGGGGCCAATCGTACAAACAATCTTGGTTTTTCGCATGTGTCATCCTCCTTTAAGGAAAAATCGCCGCCTGCCCACCTTTTAAATGACAGGGGGCGTAGTGTTATAAGTCTCTTCTTTCAAATACCTGCAATTATTATCATTGATCAATACTGATTTAAATGGATAACTCAGAGGATAAATCGTACATTTTCTTGTCAATTGTATGCGGTTTAGCAAGGGCTTCGATGATATCATAATCAACTAGTCGATTTTGTTCTATTCCAACAGCCCTGCCCCCTTTGCCTTCAAGAAGCAATTCAACAGCTTTGGCTCCAAGCCGGCTTGCCAATACACGGTCATTAGCCGAAGGAGATCCTCCGCGCTGGACATGGCCGAGAACCGTTACACGGGTTTCAAATCCTGCTTTCGCCTCAATTTTCCTCGAAATATCAACGGCACTTCCAACACCTTCAGCTACAATGATGATACTATGCTTTTTCCCACGGTCATGTCCGCGGTTCAGCTTCCCAATCAGATCTTCCATATCATATTCGCATTCAGGACAAAGGATCGTTTCCGCTCCGCCAGCCAGGCCGGCCCAAAGCGCGATATCGCCGGCATTTCTTCCCATTACTTCAACCACATAAGTCCTTTCATGAGAAGTTGCCGTATCCCGAATCTTATCGATAGCGTCGATTACTGTATTCAGGGCTGTATCGAAACCAATCGTAAAGTCCGTACCCGGTATGTCATTGTCAATCGTTCCAGGAACTCCGATACAAGGGAAGCCCCTTTCAGTCAAAGCTTTCGCTCCGCGGTAAGAACCATCGCCACCTATTATGACAATGCCCTCGATGCCAAGTTTATTCAGTTGTTCAATCGCTTTAAGCTGGCCTTCCTCTGTCTTAAATTCCGGACAGCGAGCCGTATGTAACATTGTGCCGCCTCGATGAATGATATCCCCGACCGACCCAAGCTCAAGTTTCCTTATATTACCATTTATAAGGCCCTGATATCCATAATAAATCCCGAAGACCTCCATTTCATGAAAAATTGCTTTACGGACAACCGCACGGACTGCCGCATTCATGCCTGGAGAATCTCCTCCACTAGTCAATACACCAATTCTTTTCATAAATGTCACCTCTCTACAGCACTAATCAATTTTAAGCTCATTATATCATTGTACCCTTTTTCAAGCTTCAATAAGCAGTATCTGTTACACTTATGCTCACCTGATGTAATAAGCCTAACCGATTCTCTACAGAAATTGAAGTAAAATGGTGTAAAAATTTACATACTATACACAAACCATATTCTTTACAGGTTTCGGTAATGAATACATATGCACACCATTAAAGGCTGAAAAAACGTGTTGCCCTTGGCAGCACGTTTTTCCTTTTTGCAAAATGTATTATGAATGCTGTTCAACTTCCTTAGGTTTCCCCTCAGATTGTTTTTCAAATTCATATTCACCGATTTTCTTGAATTTCATGTAACGCTGGTTAATAAGGTCATCACTATTCAATGGCAGAAGTTCATTGAATGAACGTTTCAGGATTTCCTTGATGGCTTCTGCCTGTAAATTTGCATCCCGGTGGGCGCCGCCTCTCACTTCAGGAATGATCTCATCGATGACTCCTAAACGGTTTAAGTCGGGAGCAGTGATTTGCATCGATTCCGCAGCCCTCTTAGCCTGAGAAGCATCCTTCCACAGCAATGCCGCAGCCCCTTCAGGAGAAATTACCGAATATGTTGAATTCTCAAGCATAAAAATTCGGTCTCCAACACCAAGTGCCAATGCACCGCCGCTTCCACCTTCACCAATGACAATGCTGATGACCGGCACCTTAAGCCCTGCCATTTCAAAAAGGTTTTTCGCAATGGCTTCACTTTGTCCGCGCTCTTCAGCAGCTTTGCCCGGGAAAGCTCCCTTCGTATCAATGAAACAAATAATCGGACGATTGAATTTTTCCGCCTGTTTCATCAGACGCAAAGCTTTTCGATAGCCTTCCGGATGGGGCATGCCAAAGTTACGGCGGATGTTTTCCTTCGTATCCTTACCTCTTTGATGTCCAATGACAGTCACGGCAAGTCCATCAAACTCTGCGATTCCAGCCACAATCGCTTCATCATCCCCATAATAACGATCTCCATGAAACTCTATGAAGTCATTGAATAATCTTGGAATGTAATCAAGCGTCGTCGGACGGGCTGGATGACGGGCAATCTGAACGCGATCCCACGGTTTTAAATGGTTATAAATATCCACTTCCAGCTTCTCTAGACGCTTTTCCAACGTTTCGATTTCTGCTGTAAGGTCTACGTCAGCATCCTTCGTAATCGCCTTTAGCTCTTTAATCTTATTTCTCAGGTCCGTAACGGGACGCTCGAACTCTAATTCGTAAATCATAACCATTCACCACCCGGGGCATGAATTTTAAGGATCGTCGTCAAAGTTTCTTTCATTTCCGTACGTTTGACAACCGCATCCAATTGGCCGTGCTTCATCAAGAATTCAGATGTTTGGAAGTCTTCTGGAAGCTCTTCATGAATCGTCTGTTCAATGATTCTTCGTCCCGCAAAACCAATAAGTGCTCCAGGTTCGGCTAGATTAATGTCACCAAGTGACGCGAAACTTGCCGAAACCCCACCTGTGGTAGGATGGGTCATCATTGATATGATCAGCCCGCCTTCATTGCTGAACATCTTGAGTGCAGCACTCGTCTTTGCCATCTGCATCAAGCTTAAAACACCCTCCTGCATCCGAGCGCCGCCTGATGCCGTAAAAATGATAAACGGAATCTTCAATTCACCTGCACGTTCAATGGCACGGGTGATTTTTTCACCAACAACGGAGCCCATGCTTCCCATCCGGAAATTGGAATCCATGATGGCTGTTGATACTTGGTACCCATTGATGTTCCCTACTCCTGTAACAACGGCCTCATTAATCTTGGCCTTCTTTTTGTCCTTTTCCAATTTATCCAAGTAATCTGGAAATCCAAGTGGGTTAACTGAAATCATTTCTTTATCAAATTCATTAAAACTGCCGGCGTCGAATAAACATTCGATACGCTCATGGGAAGACATCGAATGATGGAACCCGCAATGCAGACAGACTTTATTGTTTTTCACTAATTCTTTTGTATACATGATTTTTTTACAGCCGGGGCATTTTGTCATAATTCCTTCTGGTATATCTTGTTTCTCCCGATCTAAAGGAACCGTTGCATATTTCTTCTTAGACTTCGCAAATAGCTCTTTAAGCAAGCTTAATCCTCCCTTTACCACCAATTATCTATTATTTGATACTTGGTACAAACTATATCAGAAATTAAAGTAGTATCGTGTAAAAAGGTGTCACTCGTCCTTCGACATATTTCTAATTCTAATAAGATACGTTTCGATGGCTTTTTCTTCATCCCGTTCGAGTAAATATGTAAGAAGTGCCAGATAATCTTCTTTTTTCACATTCCCCTGTACCATCTCTGATGTTCTAGCATAGCTGTTGACAATGCGCCAAATTCGTTCCATCAATCGATTGCGATTCAATATGGCAATTCTTAAGAAGAAATCATCATCATGAAACTCATCCGTCTTGACCCAGACCATTAATCGTTTGATATCCTCAGCTGTAGCGAAAAAGGCGACAATCCGTAAACAGTCAATTTCAATCAGCCTTTTCGTCTCAGCCAAATCTTCTTGTACTTTTTTATCTTGCAAAAAAAAGGTTCCCAGAAGCTCGACTAGCTTATGCTCCTGGAAATCCCTGATAAACGTTCCTTCACCACGCCTTGTTTCTATTAATCCTAATAGCTCTAAGGCACGCAATGCTTCCCGTACAGAGGAACGACCAACATTAAAACGATCCGATAACTCCCGTTCTGATGGGATTTTATCTCCCGGCAGGAGGCTTTCCGCTTCAATCATGCTACGTAGGCTCTCAACGACATCGAGATAAATTTTGGATGAAGAAGTCCGACCTGCCAAATTAATTATTCCTCACTTTTTCCAATGATCGCTAATTTCCTTGTTTTTTCTTTAATTTCCTCGGGATCCATATTAATTCTAGCCACTCCCGTTTCCATCGCTGCCTTGGCAACAGCAGCCGCAACGGCAGGAGCTACCCTCCCATCAAAAGGAGCAGGGATAACGTAGTCTTCGTTCAACTCATGTTCCTCAATTAAACCGGCAATGGCCTCTACAGCAGCAACCTTCATTTTTTCATTGATATGAGTCGCACGTACATCCAATGCACCACGGAAAATTCCCGGGAATGCAAGGACATTATTGACCTGATTCGGGAAATCCGAACGGCCCGTTCCAACAACCTTGGCACCCGCTGCTTTCGCATCCTCCGGCATGATTTCCGGATTTGGATTAGCCATCGCGAAAATGATCGCATCCTTATTCATTAAAGAAACCATTTCTTTGGTTAACGCACCTGCGGCAGAAACACCTACAAATACATCAGCGTCTTGAATGACCGCTTCCAAAGGTCCTGAAATCTTATTGCGATTGGTCACTTTCGCCACTTGTTCTTTTATATCATTCATGCCTGACGAACGCCCCTCATAAATGGCACCCTTCGTGTCACACATAATAATGTCACGAACTCCGTAGCTATAAAGCAATTTAATGATAGCAATACCCGCAGCCCCGGCTCCATTCGCTACCACTTTAATTTCTGAGATTGATTTATTCACAAGTCGTAAGGCATTTACAAGACCTGCAACGGTTACAATGGCCGTACCGTGCTGATCATCATGAAAAACAGGGATATTCATTTCTTTCTTAAGTCGTTCTTCAATTTCAAAACAATTTGGTGCGGCAATGTCCTCTAAGTTAACTCCTCCGAATGTCGGTTCGAGTAATTTAACTGTCTCTACAATTTTATCCACATCCGTCGTTTTTAAACAGATTGGAAAAGAGTCCACTCCAGCGAAACTTTTAAATAAAACGGCTTTTCCTTCCATAACCGGCAAAGCAGCTTCAGGGCCGATGTTTCCAAGTCCCAACACAGCCGTTCCATCAGAAATAACAGCAACAGTGTTCCCTTTCATTGTATAATCATAAACGGTTTCTGGCTTATCGTATATTTCTTTACATGGTTCTGCGACACCAGGAGAATAAGCAAGACTTAAATCTTCTGCATTCCTAACCGGTACTTTTGAAACTGTTTCTAATTTCCCTTGATTCATGCGATGCATATGTAAAGCTTCTTCTCTTAATGACATATTTTCACTCCTAAAACATATTGGGTAACCCATATCTTATATGCTGAAATCTAGTGGTCAGACCACAGCGGCCTGTTTTCAATATAACATAACTGCTTAAGTTGTAAAACAGTTATTCTCGCTTATAAACCACATTACCTTTTCCGACTAAACCAAATAATGCCTGCATCAGACTATCTGTAGGATTGACCCAATCCCAATAAGATAGCTGTACATAGCGGTTTTCCCGCTCGTAAAAAAGCATGACCTTTGTTTCGCCGCTATGCTGCATTAAAATTTTTTTTATTTTTTGCAGTGTGTCCTTCGTTTGCTTGCCAGCCTCAATTTTCAGGAAAACCGTTCCGTTTTGTTCCTCTTTCATCCTTTTCACTTTTTCAAGCGGATATACGTTCCTGATCAGGAGCTGGGTTTTTCCATCCCGTTCTTCCAATGTCCCCTGCAGCATAACGAGTTGTCCATGATTCAAGTCGGCAGAGTGGTTTTTATATACATTGGGAAAAACGACCGCCTCAATGTCCCCCTCTTCATCACTGACGCTCAAAAAGGCCATAACATCGCCCTTTTTTGTCCTTATGGTTTTAACCGACGTAATATATGCGCCAAGTAAGACTTTTGATTCCTTTTTATTGGTAGCCTCGTCTATGGTCAAACAGCCGAAGTACTGAAATAGTTCCCTGTAGCTGGTCACGGGATGATTCGATAGATAAAGCCCCAATGCGCTTTTCTCCAATGAGAGTTTGTGCTCGATAGGAATGGGCTCGACCCGGTTGTATTTCGGTTTGAGTGAAAACCCGCCATCCGAAAACATATCGAATAGATCATCATCTGGATTTACCAATTCCGTATGGCTGATCGCTATGTCCAAACTCGCCAATAATGTTGCCCGGTCTTCACCGAATTCATCAAAAGCACCTGAATGCACAAGCGCCTCCAACACTTTTCGATTTACGATTTTCCCCGAAACGCGCAAACAGAAATCGAATAAATCAGCGAACGTCTTTTGTCGTCTTGCAGCAAAGATTTCTTTCAAAACCGTACCGCCTATTCCTTTTATGGCTCCAAGACTATAGCGGATCCCTTCCTTTTCCGGTAAAAACGGGTATCCGCTCCGGTTAATCGAAGGAGGCAGAACCGTCATCCCTTTCTTTTTTGCCTCACGGATATATTGGGCAATCTTTTCATCATTCCCCACTACCGATGTCATGAGTGCTGCCATGAAATATTCCGGATGGTGGGTTTTCAAGTACCCCAGCTGATAAGCAATGACACTATAAGCAACCGCATGGCTACGGTTGAATCCGTAATTAGCGAAGCGGACGATCAAGGAATAAATCTCATCTGCCGTTTTTTCGGAATATCCTTGTTTCAAAGAGCCGCTCACAAAATGCTGCCGCTCCTGATCCAGCACATCCTTTTTCTTCTTCGAAACGGCACGACGGAGCAGGTCAGCTTCCCCAAGTGAAAATCCGGCGAGGCGAGAGGCAATTTGCATGATCTGTTCTTGATAAACAATGACTCCGTATGTAGGCTCAAGGATATCCTTTAAATCCTGGTGCAGGTACTCAATGGGAGCCAGTCCATGTTTTCGCTCGATGAACAGCGGTATGTTTTCCATGGGACCTGGACGATAGAGGGCATTGACCGCGACAATATCCTCGAATCGGTTCGGTTTCAGCTTGATCAAAACCTTTCGGATGCCATCCGATTCAAATTGAAACACTCCAGTTGTTTCACCTCTCCCTAAAAGGGCTAACGTCTCGGGGTCATCCATCGGGATATGCGACAGGTCCAGTTTTTTCCCCGTTCCCTTGTGGATGTTCTTTAAAATATTTTCGATGAGCGTTAAATTGCGAAGCCCAAGAAAATCCATTTTAAGAAGTCCCAGTTCTTCAAGAAGGTCCATTGGATATTGAGTAAGATGGATGCCGTCATGCCCTCCCTGAATCGGGATATGCTCGGTCAGTGCCTTGTCGCTGATGACGACGCCTGCCGCATGTGTCGAAGCATGGCGAGGCAGCCCTTCAAGCAATAACGCCGTTTGAAAAAGTTTTTGATTCATCTCACTCTCATTAACGAATTCCCTCAGCCTTTTCGATTCCTTGAAAGCTTCAGGAAGCGTGATGCCCAGACGGCCTGGAATCATTTTCGATACCGCTTCCTGTTCCTTTGAATTCAAGCCGAAAACACGTCCTGTGTCCCTTAAAGCAGCCTTGGCAGCTAATGTTCCGAATGTAATGATTTGTGCTACATGAAGTTCCCCATATTTCTTCGCGACATAGGCAATCACTTCTTCACGGCGGTTATCCGGAAAATCAATATCGATATCCGGCATCGAGACACGTTCAGGATTCAGGAAACGCTCGAACAGCAAGGAATGTTCGATTGGATCGACATCCGTTATCGACAGCACATAAGCGACCATCGATCCGGCGGCCGATCCCCTTCCAGGACCAGTCAGGATTTGGTGATCCTTAGCGAATTTCATGAAATCCCAAACGATTAAAAAGTAATCACTGAAATTCATCTTGGTAATTATATCCAATTCATACCGAAGGCGCTCTTCATATTGAATGGATGGCTCAGGAAATCTTTTCCGCAGCCCTTGGAAACAGACAACTTCGAGCATCTCCTCGGCTGTGACTCCATCTTCAGTGGGGTACTTAGGCAGCAGTGAACGATGAAACGGAATTTCAAGATTGCATTGCGCGGCAATATGTAGTGAATTTTCGAGTGCATCCGGCCTGTCATGGAATAGTTCTGCCATCTGAGCCCTGCTTTTCAAATAAAATTGATTGGATTCAAGAACAGTATGCGTCTCATCCGACAGCTTGTCACCATTTCCAATTGCCAGAAGGACTTCCTGAGCGAGTGCATCGCTTTCGTTCAAAAAATAAACCGGATTCGTCGCAACGATCTTTATCCCTAATTCTCTCGCCAACTGACTTAAGGCTTCGATACCTTTCTCTTCGTCCGCAATCGAAAGTCTCTGTATGGATACAAAAAAGTTATCATGACCAAAAATTTGCAGAAATCGACCTGCAGCCTGTTTGGCTCCTTCAGTATTTTCTTCTCTTAATAGCGTTTCTATGTGCCCCTCTGCACCCGGTGTTATTGCTATCAAGCCCCCGGAGTAGGCTTTAAGCCAGTTCATTGGAATGCCTGACGGGGATTTCGTTTTTATGGCACTGCTTATTTTAAGCAGGTTTTGATAGCCTTGCAGATTTTTTGCCAATAAAAGAAGGCCATGTGCCGATTCCTGTTCATCGAGGACATCTGCAAGAAGGCCGACAATCGGCTTTATTCCCTGTTTCTTACATTCTTTATAAAAATAGACCGAACCGTACATAACATTTCGATCGGTTAAGGCAAGACTTGTACAGCCATCCGCTTTCGCTTTGGCCACAAGATCAGTGATCTTCACCGTACTTGTCAGCAGGCTGTATCCGCTCTGAATATGGAGATGAGTATACACGTTTTTTCTCCCACCTTTGTAAGGCATGTTTCTTTTCATTATAGTGTTTATTTCAAAAAAAGAAAATATGTTCTCATTACCAATCCAATTTATCACCCTGATTTTCGCCGACTATCATAATACCTCTGCACTTCCCATATAAATAGAATAGAAGAATATCAAGCAAAAAAGGATGATGATATATGAATGAAGCCTTTTTTCCGGCCTTTATCAACAGCTTTTTCATATCGCTTGGCGTATTGCTTGGAGGCTCGTTAATCGGGGGCCTCGCCGCTTTTTTTACTGGACAAGCTCCAATGACGACTGTGTTCCGGCTATCGGACAGCCTGCGTATATGGGCGATTGTCGCTGCCATCGGGGGTACTTTTGATATGGTCTATAATTTCGAACGCGGCATTTTCCACGGAGAAACGAAGGATATAGTCAAGCAGATCCTATTGATTCTATCTGCACTTGGGGGAGCACAGACAGGAGCACTGATCATCAACTGGTTCACTCAGGAGCATATATCATCATGAGGATTCCTCCCTATCACCGGGCACCCACCTGGCAGCGTTTTTTTGCCGGGGCCGCACTTGGCGGATTGATCAGCTGGGTGATTTTCTTTTATATGTATGGGGTCCAGCAAGAAACACAGATACGGATCATTCATGACCAAAGAGAAGAAGTCAAGGATTTGAACGAAAAAATCGGGATCTGGGAGCAGGATTATAAAAAATTGAATCAGCAAAACGAAGAGATCTTAACGATTCAAGAGGTCGAAGTGACGATTACGAATGGAAAAACATATAGTCTCGATCAGCTGAGTGTCGCGGAGGCGGAGGATGTGATAGAGGACGACCTTTCCTCCCTTCTCGCCAAAGATGTCGTCAGTGTATATAATGGAAAGATGCTCTTGAAAAAATCAATCGAAAATAAAATCGTGACCATCAATAAAAAGCGTTATGACCTTGAAGTCGTGGAAATCATGTTTTATACGAAAATGAACATTGAAATCAAAGTAAAGAGGAGCTCTTGATAAAACCGCTTTCCGACAAAGTCCTTATTATATCCGCAAAGCTAAAAGACCAAATCACTTTGATTTGGTCTTCATGTCATTTCAATCCAAAAATCGTTTTCTAATTCGCTTTATTCAACTCTTCCAAATCGGCAAGGATATTATCCACTTCATCCCAAGAATGGATCGAAGCCCCTGCTGCAAACGGATGGCCTCCGCCGTTATATTTACGGGCAATCGTATTGATGATTGGACCTTTGGAACGGAAACGGACTCGGATTTCTTTATCCTCTTCAATGAAAAAGACCCATGTCTTAACATTTTTAATCGAACCTAGCGAGGAAACGAGCTGAGAGGCCTCCGATGCCGAAGCATGGAATGTTTCAAGTATATCCTTTGTGATGATCATTTTCCCCGTGCCATATGGAAGGATCTCAAAATGCTGCAGAACATAGCCATTCAACCTGACAATGCTTTCATTGACATCATACATCTCCTGATATAATTGCGGACGGGAGAACGAATAGTGAATCAATTCACTGGCATAGGCAAATGTCTTTTCAGTCGTGCTTTGGAATAGGAAACGCCCTGTATCGCCAACGATGCCTGCATATAGAAGGCGTGCCGCTTCATCACTCATCTTCAAGCCTTTTTCTTTACCGAATTGGTAGAATTCATAAATCATTTCACTTGCAGAACTTGCTGAAGTATCGACCCAGCGCATATCCCCATATGGATCTTCATTAGGATGATGGTCAATCTTAATCAGTTTATCCCCCGTCATATACCTTGAATCACAAATCCGGTCGGTATTGGCGGTATCACAAACGATGACCAAAGCACCTTGATATGTTTCATCAGAAATCACATCGAGCCTTCTTAAATAATTCAGTGACGGTTCTTCTTTCCCAACCGTATAAATCCGCTTTTCAGGGAAAGATGCCTTCAGGATTTCCGCCAATCCCCCCTGTGAACCATAAGCATCCGGATCTGGACGGACATGGCGATGGAGAATGATAGTATCATAACGCTTTATATCTGCTAAAATTTCAGCCTTCATATTGATCTCCCCTCAAACTATGTATTATCGAACCTAATAAAGATTTTATATATTTCATTTAATCAAAAAATTGGGGAAATAGGAAGTGTCATCTTGGTTTACTGTGGCATTCTCTTTCATTTCCCGCTACAATAAAAAGGTACATATGTTAAATTGGGGGAATTTTAAACGATGCCTATTCTTGTAACCTTGATCGTTCTTTCACTAGGGGTCTATTTGTTTTATAAGATCAAATCGGTCCGAACCAAAATGCCGATGGAAAAAAAGTGGATTTCAGGGAAGTCTTCCATTGCCCTTGGTGCGTTTGTCGCACTATTCGGAATCAATCAGCTTTTTCTATTCCACTCAACCACCACTTATATCATTTCTGCCGTTTTCATTTCCGTTGGCCTATTCAGCGTTTGGGGAGGCTATAAAATGTATAGATTTTACCTGCCGCATGCAATTGAAGAAGCCGTAAATCAAAAAGGATAATCGAATATCGATTATCCTTTTTGATTTATTTATCATGATCGATCAAGCAATTGGCAGGTTAACATCGCCTTACCGACAAGTTTGCCTTGGTTAAACACCTCGACATCCACTTTTCCGAATTTACGTCCTACATCAAGGACACGCGGATGGATTTCAAGCGTGCTGTCGATCTGAACTGGCTTGATGAAATAAATCGTCATATTTTCCACGACCAAGTCACCGCGCTTATAGCTTCGAAGTGCCCGGTTTGCTGAATCCGTAACCAATGTCGTGAACACACCGCTTGAAATGGTCCCAAGATAATTGGTCATCTGCGGAGTGACGCCATAGTTATACACTTCCTCACCCTTGCCGCGATTCGAAGTCATCACAAGCTGACTTGTGATCGTATCGTCGATCGTTTCGCCGACCTGTGGCTGCCTTTGACTCATTTGCAGTGCCTTCAGTACATCCTGCCTGCTCACGATTCCCTTCAGGATATGACTGTCATTCACGACCGGGATTAACTCAATGCCTTCCCAAACCATCATATGTGCAGAAGATGCTACACTCATTTTATCGCCTACGGTCATCGGGTTTTTCGTCATCACCTTATCAATGAGCGTCAACTCTTCCTGACCCATGATATCTTTTGATGTGACCATTCCTTGAACCTTCATATTGTAATCGACAACAGGGAAACGGCTATGCCCTGATTCCTGATTCAGTTCATGCCAAGTCTGAACCCGGTCACCAACCGTTAAAAAGGTCGTTTCCTGTACGGGCGTCAAAATATCCTCCACCAGCAATATTTCCTTTTTGATCAATTGGTCATAGATTGCCCGATTGATCATCGTTGCAACGGTAAAGGTATCGTAACTTGTAGAAATGACTGGCATCTCCAATTCATCGGCCAACCTTTTAACGGGCTCTTCCGTATCGAATCCCCCGGTGATCAGCACCGCTGCACCCGCATTTAACGCGTGCTCATGGGCCTGGGTACGGTTCCCGACGATCAGCAGATTTCCTGCACCTGTATATCTCATCATGGCATCCAGCTTCATCGCCCCGATGACGAATTTATTTAATGTCTTATGAAGTCCCGTTTTTCCACCCAGAACTTGTCCGTCCACAATATTAACTACCTCGGCAAAAGTGAGCTTTTCAATATTCTCTTTTTTCTTTTTCTCGATACGGATCGTGCCTACCCGCTCAATCGAGCTCACGTAGCCCTGGTTCTCCGCCTCTTTAATTGCCCGATATGCCGTACCTTCACTAACATTCAATGCTTTCGCAATTTGACGGACGGAAATCTTTTCACCAACAGGGAGCCCATCGATATGTTTTAATATTTGTTCATGCTTTGTAGCCAAGCGCTTCACCCTTTTCACGGTATTCCTATTCTCCATTATAAGGTCAAAGAGCCTAGTTTATCAAACAACTACTAGTATTGGCGCAACCTTTTGTATTCCAGCTGGCGTTTTACCTTTTGTTTTTTAGGAGAATATAGTATTCCCGTCAAGTTCCCCGCTACCGCCAACAAGGCAAACAACAACCAGGTTCCGGCAAACAGGCTCTCCAAACCGCCACTTTCCAGCGACAAGCGCGGCACGGCATAATACAGCATCACACCGCATAAAAGCAAACATAGTAATAACCTCTGTTTCATCCAATCCCCCCTTTTTACCATCTATTCATTTTATGCCTGCGAAAGGAAAAAAGACTTGGCTGAATGAACGAGATTTACTTTACGACACCTCTATAAAAATCCAGATTCGTAAAAGGCAATGCTACAAGGATTTCCTTTCATTTCAATCCTCCATCCGCTCCTATACTTCCCGAACGACCCAAACAAAAACGGGAGGCCATGTGGCTCCCGCTCCTTTTATAATTCAATTTCATCCCCGGCTTCCATGATCAGTCCATTCCCCTCTTCAAGCAGGTCAATGAATTTGTTAGGATCCTGTTTGATGACAGGGAAAGTATTGTAATGAATCGGCACGACCTGTTTGGCTTGAAGGAATTTCGCTGCAAGTGCGGCATCTTCCGGCCCCATGGTGTAATTGTCGCCGATTGGCAAAAATGCCAAGTCAATCGGATGTCGCTCCCCGATCAGTTTCATATCGGAATATACCGCCGTATCCCCTGCATGATAGATCGTTTTCCCTTCTATCATAAGTAATACGCCAGCAGGCATTCCTAAATAAATGATTTGCCCATCTCCGTTATTGAATCCCGTTCCATGGAAAGCAGGCGTCAGTTTCACTTTTCCAAATTCGAATTCGAAAGCTCCGCCGATGCTCATGCCGTGAGTCCTAACCCCTTGAGCACCAAGATAGTCGGCAATTTCTGCAATGCCAATGACAAGTGCGTCATGCCTTTTGGCCAATTCGACCGTGTCACCAACGTGGTCATTATGACCATGTGTCAAGATGATCACATCCGGTTTCACATCTTCTACCTTCAAATCGGTCAATTCATTTCCATTGATGAACGGATCGAATAAAATCGTTTGACCATTCGTTTCGACTTTTACAACTGCATGTCCATGAAAAGATACTTTCATTTCTGATGCTCCCTTCCCATACCACTAATTTTTAAATAGCCTTATTAGGCCTTACCCATTTACTATACTTTTAAATATTGCTAAGGTAATTATATCTTATAGTTGGAGGTATCGTCATGAATGAACGTTTGACAGAACTACAAAATTGGCTTCAGGCCAATGAGGTTGAAGCCGCATTACTTACATCCACAGAAAGCATCTTCTATTTAAGCGGGTTCTTTAGTGATCCTCATGAAAGACTGCTTGCACTTGCCATTTTTGCAAATGCCGACCCATTCCTGGTCTGCCCGCAGATGGAAGTTCCGGATGCTAAACATGCTGGATGGAATGGGGATATCATTGGTTATACCGACATTGAAAATCCATGGGAAAAAGTTAAGCAAGCAGTGGTGAATCGCGGGTTAACCATAAAGAAAATGGCCATTGAAAAAGAGCATATGAATGTAGAGCGCTATGAAAAGGTCCAACATCACTTCGGAGCACCAAAGCTCGTTTCAGCAGAAGAAAAACTCCAAAGGATGCGAATGATCAAGTCGGAAGAGGAAATGGTCAAAATCCGTGAAGCATGCCGCCTTGCCGACTTTGCGATCGAAGTGGGTGTCAGCGAAATTCATGAAGGTAAAACGGAAATGGAAATCCTTGCAGCGATAGAATTCGAACTGAAAAAGGCCGGAGTAAGCCAAATGTCATTCTCCACAATGGTCCTGACCGGTAAAAATGGCGCTTCCCCACATGGCACACCTGGGAATACGAAGGTTCAGCGTGGCGATCTTGTCCTCTTTGATCTGGGGGTCGTTCATGAAGGGTACTGCTCTGACATCACTAGAACGGTTGCTTACGGAGATATCAATGATAAACAGGCAGAGATATATGAAACGGTACTTAAAGCACAAGAAGCTGCCGTTACAGCCAGTAAACCAGGTGTATCCTGTTCCGAGATTGACCTGATTGCAAGAAACATCATCAGGAATAAAGGATACGGTGAATTCTTCCCGCACAGGCTCGGCCACGGACTTGGGATCAGCGTCCATGAATACCCATCCTTGACCGAAACGAATACCCTTGAACTTCAATCCGGAATGGTTTATACCATCGAACCGGGTATATATGTTCCAAATGTTGCAGGCGTCAGGATTGAAGATGATCTATTAATCACCGATACCGGCTGTGAGGTTTTGACCAAATATCCGAAGAGCCTGCAAATCATAAAATGATCATGCATTGATCGTTTAATGTAACGAAACCCGGATACCCCCGCCCTCATTAAGGCGGGGGTAACTATTAATCTAATTTCATTTCAACTAATCGGTCCGCAGTTCAAATTTAACAGCTTGTTCATTGCCGTCAAACCAAATGACAAGCCATTCACTATCTATACTTATTATTCCCCTCTCGGCACCAAGGTAATAAACAACATCTTCCTCTTTGAAATATTCCGTTTCTGTTGGAGAACCTAAAAGCGTAATCACTTCTCCTTTTGTCTTTCCTATCAATTCATGATCATTCAGTAAGTCATCAACCAGATATACTCTTCCTTCATCATTATTTAACCATCTTTCGGTGGTGAACCTTGATTCATATTCATTTACCCCTAAAATGACCACACAATAAAGCAGCAGAATAAAGCCAAGGCTTGTAATGGCAATACACTAATTTTAATTTTCCTTTTATTTTGTGAATCGGTATATTTCCATGAAATCCATTGAAAAAATAGCAAAAGAACAAATGGAAGCAGCAGTGCTGATATACTCGTTATACTGATAGAAGCATGTACAACATTAATGAATAAAATAAAAAGGCTGTTTTCACATACTATGTGCTATTTACCAGGTAGTGAGTTGTGGTTGATTTCCCCTCCAGATGCTCGCTTTCCTTGGTGCGGGCGGTGAGCCTCCTCGGCGTAAACGCCTGTGGGGTCTCACCTGTCCCGCTGCTCCCGCAGGAGTCTCGCACTTTTGCTCCAATCAACCTTAAAAGTTTCGTTTTAAAAACAACCATCTTTACGAAAAGAGCCAATAAAAAAGAAATAGATCAACGTATACAAAAGTACGTATAAATATAATGCATAGTTTAATATTCTTGAAACACTCAAAGAAAAAACTCCCCTCTCACGCCCAGCCTTACCATAAATAAACAAATCAAGTGAATAAAAGACATAAGCGGTTTGGTTAAAGCAAAGCTTCTTATTCGGAATAACAAGTTCAACTTTTCTAGAACCCATATTGTTTCATGCTGCGATTTCTTGGGCACTGGCTAAAACATTCGCTAATTTGTTACAATTGAAATAAGACAATCAGGTAAATAATAGTATAATAGGGATGAAATAGAAGGAGGAGATTCACTTGAATAGTATAGATTATAAGAATATTCTAGTAGCAGTGGACGGTTCGGAAGAAGCAGAGTGGGCTTTAAAAAAGGCTATCTATTTAGCAAAACTCAGTGATGCGACCCTATGTCTTGCACATATTGTTGACACAAGGAATTTCCCTACTATCGAAGCATATGATATGACTATCCGTGAACACTCTGAAACCTTTGCCAATGAGCTATTGGAAAAGTATAAAATGGAAGCCATTGCATCCGGGGTTGCAAAAGTCCAAACAGAAGTGGCATATGGTTCTCCTAAAGTTCAAATTCCAAGGGATATTGCCAAAAAACATTCAATCGATTTAATTGTGTGCGGTGCAACTGGCCTTAATGCCGTCGAACGTTTCCTGATCGGCAGCGTGTCGGAAGGTATCGTTCGCCATTCAAACTGTGATGTAATTGTCGTCCGTACGAATAGTGATAAAAGATGATCATAAAAAAGCTCGTTCGCCAAATTGGTGAACGAGCTTTTTCACTGTTATTCACTTACCAGTTTTTCGGCTTTTTCAATCGCCAGCAACACTTGGGCAAAACCTGTACCGCCCGCACTGTTACGGCGTTTAACGGCTTCGTAAGGATTTAATGCATCGTAAATATCATGTCCAAACAAATCGGAGGCTTCCTGTAATTGTTCAATGCTTAGGTCTACTAAATAGCAGCCATTCTGGACACAGAACAATACAAGTTTCCCGACCACCTCGTGTGCCTTACGGAAAGGCATTCCCTTTGAAGCTAGGTAATCAGCTAATTCCGTCGCATTCGAGAAGTCATTTCTTGTTGCTTTTTCCATGACGTCCGTTTTCACTTTCATTGTTGAAATCATGCCAGCAAATATTTTAAGTGAACCAACAATGGTCTTGACCGTATCGAAAACGCCTTCTTTATCTTCTTGCATATCTTTATTATAAGCAAGCGGCAATCCTTTCAATACAGTCAATAACCCCGTTAAATTCCCATAAACCCTTCCTGTTTTACCACGAATCAATTCTGCCATATCAGGGTTTTTCTTTTGCGGCATAATGCTGCTTCCCGTTGAAAACGCATCATCCAATTCAACGAATTGGAACTCCTGGCTTGACCATAGAATGATTTCTTCGCTGAAACGGGATAAATGCATCATCATCGTCGCACTGTTGCTCATGAATTCAATAGCAAAGTCACGATCACTTACCGCATCAAGGCTGTTTTCATAAATCCCCTCAAACCCCAATAGTTCGGCACTGAGGGCACGGTCAATCGGGAAAGTCGTCCCAGCTAGCGCCCCAGCACCCAATGGAGAAACATTAATTCTTTTGAAGCTCTCGGTGAAACGCTGCTTATCACGCTCAAGCATCCAAAAATAAGCCATTAAATGGTGGGCAAATGAAATGGGCTGTGCCCGCTGTAAATGTGTATAACCTGGAATTAGTGTTTCCACATTTTTTTTGGCCTGTCCCAAAATCGCTTTTTGCAGATCATTGATGAGTTCCAGGATCACTTTTGTTTGGTTCCGCATATACAGATGAAGATCTGTTGCAACTTGGTCATTACGGCTTCTGCCTGTATGAAGCTTTCCGCCCACTGGACCAATTTCGCTTATTAGCATACTTTCCAGGTTAAGATGGATATCCTCCATCTCAACCTTAAAAGTCAATTCACCCTTTTCAGCTTTTTCCTGTAAACTTTTCAGTCCTTCAATGATCTGGTCCGCATCTTCTTCAGGTAAAATGCTGCATTGCTTTAACATGGTTACATGGGCTAAGCTGCCTTGAATATCTTCAAGGACAAGTTCCTGGTCAAAGGAGATGGAAGCTCCAAACTCATCTACCCATTCTTCGGCAGACTTGGTGAATCTCCCTCCCCAAAGCTTGCTGCTCACACTGTCACCTTCTTGTTATTGACCATGCTGTTCACTTTCGTTGGAAGTCCCCATAACTTAATGAACCCAACTGCTGCATCATGATCGAATTCGTCCGCTTTTGTATAAGTAGCCAGTTTTTCGTCATATAGAGAGTACTCGGATTTTCTTCCTTCAACAATCGCATGTCCTTTGAAAAGCTTCACACGGACTGTACCCGTTACATTTACTTGTGTTTCTTTAAGGAAAGCGGCCAATGCTTTTTGAAGCGGAGAGAACCAAAGGCCTTCATAAATCAATTCAGTCATTTTCTTCTCGATTACTGGTTTGAAGTGAGCCAATTCTTTTACAAGCGTGATATCTTCAAGCTCTTTATGTGCAGCAATTAATGTCATAGCACCTGGAGCTTCATATACTTCACGGGATTTGATTCCTACTAATCTATTTTCTACGTGATCGATACGTCCAACCCCGTGTTTACCGGCAATCTGATTCAATTCAACAATCAAGTCAGCCAATTTATAGTTTTTGTCATTCAATGTAACCGGTACACCTTGTTCAAAACCAATTTCAATGATGTCAGCAGTATCTGGCGTATTTTCAAGGCTTGTTGTCAGATCATAAGCCTCTTCTGGTGGAGCTGCCCATGGGTCTTCCAGGATTCCGCATTCGTTACTTCTTCCCCAAAGGTTTTGGTCGATCGAGAATGGACTTGCCAAGCCGATTGGAACAGGAATGCCATTTTTAGCTGCATATTCAATCTCCTCTTCACGAGACCATTTCCAATCACGAACAGGTGCAAGAACTTCTAAATCAGGATTCAATGCCGAGATGGATACTTCGAAACGCACTTGGTCATTTCCTTTTCCCGTACAACCGTGCGCAACGGCTACCGCGTTTTCCGCTTCAGCCACTTCCACTAATTTCTTAGCGATCAGCGGGCGTGATAGAGCTGAAACCAATGGATATTTCCCTTCATATAAAGTATGTGCCTGAAGAGCCGTTAATGCGAATTCATCAGCGAATTCGTCTTTCGCATCAATCACATATGAACTGACCGCACCAACAGTGATTGCTTTTTCTTTAATGAAGTCCAAATCTTTCCCTTCACCGACATCCAAGCAGCATGCTACAACTTCGTATCCTTGATCTTGTAACCATTTAATTGCAACAGAAGTATCCAAACCTCCGGAATATGCTAAAACAACTTTTTGATTTTTTCCCATTTTAATCGTCCCTTTCGTGTGAATAAAAATTCACTCAATGTTATTTTTATTCAATCTATGATTAGTACTTTATCATCTTTATAAACGGAATACAAGGGGTATTTTAAAGATTTAGCTAAATAATCCGTTAATAATTTCAGGGAATTCATACATTGGATGCTTTCGCAAGAATATAGTAAACTAAGAGTATGAAAAATCGAAAAGTGGTGGGAATATGAGAGAACTATTTACCTATGATGAACGGCTTGGCATCCCCATTCCTGATTTGAATCTGGAGTGGGATGAATATACAAAAGGCGAGCAACAGCAAATACTCGTACAATGGGAGAAGATCCGCGGGAGCATACCGGACCGCATCAAGGAACTGGAATCCACCATTAACCGAAAGCAGTTTCAGCTCTCCGATGAAAGTAATTTCACCAAATCATGCCAGCTCAATTCCGAAATTGCGGAACTTGCTTCCATCATCAATGATTTATGGCTTTGGTATCGCACCAATCAAGGCGTGAGTGAAAAGATGCATAATTAAGGCCTATTCCATGCAAAAAAAGCCACAGTTTAAAAGAGGCTGCTGAAAAACTCACGTTTTTCTAACTAGTACGGTAAATCAAATTAAAAAAAGACGATTCTCATTCGGTACTTGAATGGAAATCGTCTTTTTTTGCTTCTGTTTGTCACTTTTTTAGGCCATTAATTTCAATATTCTTTTCAAGTTAACGGTGAAAATAGCCATTGCTCCTTGTAATTCCATGCCAAGTAGACCCGAGGATTTTGCAACATCATACCCGTGCCTGTGTTTCAATTCACTGTTTT